>CAZDZM010000006.1:0-7819 GCA_964509945.1 uncultured Candidatus Bathyarchaeia archaeon | reverse complement strand
GATTTCCAGTTCAGTGGAGCACAATCCTGATAACATCCTCGATAGTGCTTGCAGTAAAATCTATTCCAATAGGCGTACCTTTTGAAGTGGGACTCCCGGAAATAACCATGACTACTCTGTACACCTTGCTGGGAGTTCCTTTAGAAATAAGCGCAACAGTAACCATACTAAACAGAATCATAACTCTCTGGCTCAGGTTCTTCATAGGGTTTGTAACTCAACAATGGCTTGAAATTAAGACAATCACTGCATCCGCTAATACTAAGAACACAGAAAAAGCCTAAAATTACACTTTCGCCTTTTTTGCCTAGGATGTCGCAGATGGAAATAAAGCTGGAAGACGCATCGATTCGCCATTTAGATCGGCTTTATGAAATAGAAATGGAATGTTTCGCAAAGGAAGCGTTTACAAAACCACAAATCGCCTACTTGCTCACCGAGTACAATTCGATAGGATTAATTGCCAAGGTAAACTGTGAAATTGCAGGCTTCGTAATAGGAAGGATAGACATGGAAAGAAAATCGTTAGTAGGCCACATACTCACAATAGATGTCGCGTCAGCCTACCGTCGGAGAAGGATAGCACAAAAACTTTTGCAACAAATCGAAAAACTATTCAAGGAAAAAGGTGTCAAAATGTGTCGGCTTGAAGTTCGCGAAGACAATGTTGCCGCGTTGAATCTTTACGAAAAACTTGGATATAAAAAGGCGGATAGACTGGAAAGATATTATGGAGATGCCCATGGACTATATCTCAAGAAGGCTTTAACTTAACTTTAGTAGCTTTAATTTGGTTTTTTCATCAAAACTTCTTTGCAAACTCACGCCTTCGCCTTCAATAACAATCAACTCTGCTGTGGCACCAACCTGAGAACCCTCCAGCAAGTGTCCGCCAAAACATTCAGCTTTTTCGTTTGAAACTACCAAATGCGCGTGAATCACTACCTCACCTTTCTCGTCAACGGCCACATTCCCAATACAGGAAGCTATTTCCAAAGGAAAATCCAGACGAATATGGTTGTACACGCCTTCTTTGTAATATCCTAAGACAACGTTCTTCAAAGTTCCAATTAAGAATAAAACGCCAGCTTTTATGTCCCATTCTTTAACGCGCCTCTCAATGGCCACAGCTAGGTCTTCATCTTCGAAAATCCTGGAAAAACATATTTTTCCAACTTGTCCTTCAGCCAATCCATAGTCACCATTTCATTTCTGCTAAAGCTTCCCTAAATGCTTTAGACACAAACACTTAAAAGATTTGATGTAAATTATTAGATCCGTGAGAAAGATTGTCCAAGACAAAAAGCCACGAACGAACACTTGTCAGGGCAATAGTTGTATTGATACGTAACACCACTTGGAGATGTGGAAGACTAGAAAGATTGATAGTTCGGCATCTCCACAAAAGAAACGAAAATTTTGGAAAACCAGAAATGCCAATAAATGATATGATGCAGAACCTGCGATTAACTGGCAAGAAAAAGAATGAATTTCTAGACGCTGTCAAAAGACTTGAAAAAAGGAATATAGTAAGAATACTGAATATTGTAAGCTAAGTTTTTGGTCTCTTCCTCAACATTTTACTTGACCAATTCTTTTGCGTTTGCAATCCATTTTCCAGTGATTTTTGGTGAAATCTTTAATTTTGCCGCCAACTCCTCTGCTGAAGCCTTACCTAGTTCTTCAACACTGTTTATGCCCACGTTCCTTAATTGTGCCGCTCTCTTTGGTCCTACACCCTTAACCCTCATTAGCTCAACTGTGGTTGTTGAAGGTTCCACTGCAACTTCGATTTTCTCTTCTTTCACGACTTCTGTAACTGGTTGCGCTGGCTGAGTTACTGGAGCTTCAGGGGCTAGGACGGGAACTTCTGCGGTTGCAGGTTTAACCTTTGGCTTCTGCGAATAACCTAATCCCAAAGAGAAAAGCCCTAGGATAACAGTTGCGATGACCCACAAGTTTCTTTCAAGACCTTCGAGCAAAACAAATGATACTGCAGTTATTAGGAAGAATATTGCAGCTATCACATATAGAGTACGTTCTAAGCGCATATTGTTTCTCCCTAGCTCTTCTATTTTCTGCGGAAGAGCTTAAATAATTTTCCCCTTTAAGCGAAAAGGGAAGATTTTGCGGACTTTGTGGCTATTTAATGTCTATTTAAGCAGTTTGTCTTCAGGCGGAGGGGACTTTATTAGGCCTTGTTTCATTAATAGTTTTGTTGACTCTCTAGCGTTCTTAATTATCGCTGAAGCCCTTTCATAAAGCTCCTGCTTACTAAGTTTGACCCGTGCCACGCCTTGTTCTATAGACTTCAACGCGCATGCAACGGCTTCTCTTGGAAAAACTTCCCACTCTTCCATTCTTGGCAGAATATCTTTCTCATGCATTCCCCTTTCTTCAGCAAATTTTGCTAGTTCTTGGGCTGCTGCTATGCACATGTCATCTGTTACCGTCTTCGCCTTCACGTCTAGAACGCCGCGGAATATCGCCGGAAAGCCTAAACTATTGTTCACTTGATTTGGAAAGTCGCTTCTGCCAGTAGCTATGATACGGGCGCCAGCTTCCTCAGCCTCCCAGGGCCATATCTCAGGTATTGGATTGGCGCATGCAAATATTATTGCATCTTCAGCCATAGTTTTTATCCATTCCTTCTTTATCGTGCCCGGCCCAGGTTTTGATGCTGCAACAACAGCGTCTACATCTTTGAAGGCTTCGGTAATATCACCTTCTCTGCCTTCATCGTTGGTTTTCTGACTTAACTCATACTTCCATGGATCTTCTTCTTTTGTAATGTCCTTTCTACCAGAGTGGATTACGCCTTTAGTGTCAACCATTATTATGTTGCCTGGCTTGATTCCCCACTTCATCAAGACGTAAGCTGTCCTAATGTTGGCTGAGCCAGCTCCCACCAGGGTAATGAGGCTTTCAGTAGGTTTTTTGTCAACTATTTTGAATGCGTTCACTAAACCTGCAAGAATTACCGTGGCCGTCCCTTGCTGATCATCATGCCAGACTGGAATATGGAGGCGTTCTCTAGCCTTTTCTAAAACATGGAAACATTTTGGCTTCTCTATGTCTTCTAAATTTATGCCTCCAAACGAAGGCTCAATAAGTTCGCACACCCGGATTATCTCTTCGGGATCCTTGGTTTTTAAGCATATAGGAAAGCCGTCTACACCGCCCAAGTATTTGAACAGCAAAGCTTTACCTTCCATCACTGGCATGGCGGCTTCTGGTCCAATGTCTCCCAAGCCCAGAACACGGGTTCCATCTGAAACTACGGCGACATAGTTCCAACGGTTCGTTAGTTCAAAGGACTTGTCTGGGCTCGCTTGAATCTCTTTGCAGGGAGCAGCAACACCTGGAGTGTACCATATTGCAAAATCATTAGAACTTGTGATGGCACACTTGGGCATAACTTGAACCTTACCTTCATAAAATCTGTGCATTGCGGGAGCCAATTGTGCTGGTCTCTTAGCCTTGGCCAGCAATTCATCCACGGTTGGTTTTATTTCTTCCTTTTCTTGAGGAACCATCTTGATTTTCTCCTGTTGCGGGGTACTTTTCTGGTTCATAGATATTAAATGTTGTGGTGGAGAATTAGCAAGAATTTCAATTCTAAATGCACGAATGTAATCATGTTAAAAATATGTAGAAAAAAGGCAAACGACAACTTGTTAAGTTCTAGTAGGACCTTTGTCTATAGCCACCTGGCCTTCTACCCCTGCCGCCGAAATCTCTTCTACCTCTGAAAGGACGTCTCTCCTGTTCATACACTTTGTTGGACAAGTTATTTTGAGTGTTCACTTCAACCGCTAACGCTTCCTTTGCAGTTCCCAATGTACCGTATTTGCCAACATTCAAGCGCATATTTCCCTTAAACAAAGTCACATAGCCGTTGCCTATGCTTATGGTTTCGCCTTCGTTCACTTTTTCGATGTTATCATCCCAGAGAGTAAGGTAAATGCAACCTGTTTCGTCGCCAATTAAAGCGTCACAAACACGGTGAGGAGCGCCGTCTCTGCCAGTTGCAATGTTCCTAATGTCAGTTTTTGAAGCCACCTTTGCTACAACGTTGACAGCTCTAGAAGCAGGAGTTAATTCACCTACTTTAACGTCTACTGGTTGTTTCCTACTTTCGAAAAAACCTTCAACAGCCAAATTAATTCAACCCCTTATATTATTTGACAACACAATAGAATTGTCCTACACTCTTAAGGTTTTTGGTAGAAATGTTTAGCTCGCGTGCGCAAATGTCTATGGGCTCTTTCTGCAGATTAAAAAAGAAGTGAAGTTAATTGTTATTTCTGTTACTCTTTATTCGTCATATCGTTGATTTGCTTTTCCATCATATGGCCGCGACAGTAGATTAGAGCTTTTGTGACCCCTGGAACTTTCAGCGCAGCATTTTTAATGTCAATAGCCAGCTTGAAAGCTATGGGACAGAAGGGACTAGTAGGGATAAATTCCACCTTAACAACGCCCGATCCTTCCTCTTTGACGCTCGTGATCATCTGCATCTCAGCAAAAGTTAAACCTGTTTCGGGATCAACAACCTTGCCTACTACCTCACGCACTTTATCTTCTAGATCTGTCAAATTTTATCACGTCCAATTTGCTTTTTTACTCAATAAAAAGGATTTACAATATATAAGTTGCTAGGGATTCTGCCCAGTTTTCTTTAGGTACATGCGCCAGCTCAAGGTTATGGTTCTCGGGTGTGAAGCTTTCACCTCATCTAATCGTGAAATGGCAGTGTTATTAGGCGCTCTGAGAACCGTTTCAGGATTTGTGTAGGCTTCTTCGCAGATTTTTTGGAGCGTCTCTGCGAAGCGGTCAAGTTCTTCTTTTTCAAAGGTCTCTGTAGGTTCAATCATCAATGCTTCATCAACAATCAGGGGAAAATAGATCGTCGGGGCGTGAAATCCGTAATCAAGCAGGCGTTTAGCAATGTTCAGAGCCGAAACGCCAGTTTCGTCTTTTATGGGTTTAGCGCTGAAGACGCATTCATGTTTTCTCGGTATTTCACTGTTATAGGGAAGCGTTAAACCCTTAATTCTCTCAAGTTTCCTCATCAGATAATTTGCATTCAAGACGGAAACTTCCGCCACATCCTTCAATCCTTCGCCGCCCAAACTCAAAATGTAAGCGTAAGCTCTTAATAAAACCGCGACGTTTCCGTAAAAGCTGCGAATCTTCCCGATGCTATGTGGCCTATTATAGTTGAGATGATAGCTTTTGCCGTCAAAGACTATGCTAGGGACAGGTAGAAACTTGGCTAAACCTTCAGAAACGCCCACTGGGCCTGCTCCAGGACCGCCTCCACCATGTGGTGTGCCAAAGGTCTTATGGATATTTATGTGAACAATGTCGAAACCCATGTCGCCGGGTCTAGCCTTGCACAACAGCGGGTTAAGGTTCGCCCCGTCATAATAGAGTAGTCCGCCAGCCTCATGGATGATTTTAGCTATCTCCTCGATATTCTTCTCAAAGATTCCAAGGGTATTAGGATTTGTAAGCATTAATCCTGCTGTTCTTTCAGAAACAGCTGCTTCTAGCGCTTTTAAGTCAACGCATCCATCTTCGCCTGAGGGAACAACTACTACCTTAAATCCAGCCATGGCTGCGCTTGCTGGGTTTGTTCCGTGTGCCGAGTCTGGAACAATGACTTCACTTCGTTTTCCGCTTTCGCTGTTAAGCTTGTGGTACACGCGCATCAGCAATGTGCCGAGCAGTTCGCCGTGTGCACCAGCGGAAGGCTGCAGACAAACTTCATAGGTACCAGTTATTTCCGCCAGCCACCGTTCTAGTTTGTAGAGGATTTCAAGTATTCCTTGCACCGTACTTTCATCTTGGTACGGATTAAGCATGCCTAGCGTTGATAGGCTTGCCAACAAATCGTTTATCTTTGGGTTATACTTCATGGTGCAGCTTCCTAGCGGGTACAAGCCTGAATCTAGGCCGTAATTCATTTCGGATAGGCGTAAAAAGTGGCGCATAACCTCGACTTCAGAAAGTTCCGGAAGCTTAGGCTCATTCGTGCGTCGCATGCTCTCTGGTATGAGCATGTCGATGTTGCCTAAAACTTGTTTGACGTTTTCTTCGATTTTTGGCAGGACATGGCCTCTTCTTCCTTTCTTTCCTAGGGAAAAAATTGCTGGTTCATCCCAACACGCTTGTTTGTACATTCGCTTTTTCACCTTCCATCCAAAATCGTTTTTAAAGTTTCTGCTAGACGTTCAATTTCTTCTTTTGAGTGAATTTCAGTCACACAGTAGAGAGCTGTCTGACCAAGCTCTGGAAACTCTTTGGAAATGTCTTTGCCACCGCATATGTTATCTTGTAAAAGTCTCTTGTTGACCTTCTCGACGCTCAAGTCAGCAGCGTCAAAGTTTACTGTAAACTCTTTAAAGTGGGAAGCTTTGAAAACTGGAGCCTTAACGTCATTTATTTCTGAAAGCAGTTGAATTGCGTAATTAGCCTTAGCCATTATTGTTTCTCCAAGTTGTCGGAAGCCCTCTGAGCCCAGGAGAGCCATATAAACTGCCGAAGCCACAGCGCATAAGGCTTCATTAGAGCAAATGTTTGATGTTGCCTTTTCGCGTCTAATGTGCTGCTCCCGAGTCTGCAATGCCATGCAAAAACCTTGTTGGCTACCGTCTTGGGTTGTTGTCAGCCCAATAATGCGTCCTGGCATCTGCCTAACGACGTTCAAATCGTCGTGGCAAGCAAGAATTCCCAAAAGTGGCCCGCCAAAGTTCATGGCATTACCAAGCGGTTGTGCCTCGCCGACTACAACATCAGCGCCGTATTCGCCTGGCGACTTTAGGATTCCAAGGGAGGTCGGGTCAACGCCCACCATGAAGAGAGCGTTGTGGGCGTGGGCTTCATTGCTGACTTCGTCGACTTGGGGCTCGATAAATCCCAAATACGAGGGGTTTTCAATGTAAACTGAGGCCGTTTTGTCTGATATTTTGGCTTTCAAATCTTCGAGGCTGATCAGCCCCTTCTCAGGGATGTACGACAAACTTTTAATTGTGATTCCAGCGTGTTCACAGTAAGTTTTTAAAACTGCAAAACGTTCTGGATGAATAATCTCTGGAATCAAGATCTCGTTTCGCTTTGTTATGCGAGATGCCATGCGGGCAGCTTCACCTATAGCTGAAGCCCAATCGTACATGGAACAGTTTGCGACTTCCATGCCTGCTAACTCGCAAATCATGCTTTGGTATTCGAAGAGGGCTTGAAGCATTCCCTGCGATATTTCAGGCTGGTAAGGCGTATAGGAAGTCAGTAGTTCGCTGCGTTGAACAATCTCCTTCACGACAGCTGGCACGTAATGGGGCCAGCATCCAGCGCCCAGAAAAACCAGCATGTCACTGTTTGTCTTGTTTTTTGAAAGCAGCGCTTCTACGTGCCGCTTAATTTCGAACTCTGATAAACCTTCAGGAAGATTTAAAGGCTTTTTCAGAAGGTATTTTCCAGGAATATCTCCATAGAGCTCATCTATCGTTTTTATGTTCATTTCCTGCAGCATTTCTTTTATGATGCTTGGAAGTGAATTAGGAATATATGGGTGGTTCAACTTGGACAAACGGTTCACCGCTGAGAATTAACAAGTAAGCACCGCTTGTTTTCTTAAACCTTTTCAAAATACTAGCTTACAACTACCGAAGGGAACCTCTGAAAAGGCTTTCACACTTCAAAAAGAAGCTTCGCGCGGGGGCCAGTTTCAATGCCTATTCAAGGATTATTCTGGCATCCACCGTTTTTGCTCCCTTTGCGTAAACCATGACGGGGTTTAGGTCAAGCTCCTTAA
>CAZDZM010000005.1:0-45049 GCA_964509945.1 uncultured Candidatus Bathyarchaeia archaeon | reverse complement strand
TAAAGTTTGGGTATTACTTCAAGAGTTTTAGAGGAGGACAAGCTAATTTAGACGGCACTTTTCAAGTGGGCATCCAGGAAGCGTATGAAATAGTTAACGGCGAGCTGGGCGACCCTGTTAGAAACGCTTCCATGAGCGGTAATACGCTTCAAACCTTGTTTAGAGTGGACGCAGTGGGAAAAGATTTTGCATTGTGGCCGGGAAGATGCGGAAAAGGACAAACAGCTTTTGTATGTGATGGCGGTCCCCACGTGAGAGTTAAGGAGGTTATTGTGGGTGGCAGTGCTTAGGCAAGAGGAAATGCTGGGTCTGGTTGAAAATGCAGTAAGTTTTGCTTTGAAGCTTGGTGCAGCTGAAGCTGAGGCTTTCGCTTACGAAGGGCAAACCACCAACGTCGGCATTGAACGCGGGCAAATCACCAAAAGTTCTAGAATAGTTGACAGAGGACTGGGAGTCAGAATCTTAATCAACAAGGCAGTGGGCTTCTCGTACACAAACATAATAGAAAGCAAAACGGCAATCGAAGACGTTATTTTCAAGGCTTTGAATGCTGCGAGAGCAGCCAAGCCGGATGAAGACTGGTATGGTCTTCCTGAGAAGAAAACTCTCTCTTTCGCGGAAAAAACCTATGACAGTAAAATCGTTGAGCTAGAGTCTGAAGATTTAGTTAAAGCTGCCTCAGTCATGTTGGATGCTGCAGAAAACGGTGGCAAAAACGTATTCCCCATAGAGGGGGGCGTTGGTGCAGCATACCTGGCAAACGCTGTAGCCAATTCTAACGGCGTTGAATGCTTCGACAAAGGAACCATCGTCGAATGCAGCCTAGCAACAATAGGCAAAAAAGGAAATGAAGTAACCCCTGTATGCTTTGAGTTTAACGCTGAAAGAAGCTATAATATCGACCCCGAATGGGTTGGCAAAGAAGCTGCCCGGCTGGCCGTTTCGGCCATGAAAACCAAGAGGATTGAAACAAAAAACACTAAACTAATATTTACTCAGTTTGCATTGCAAGAACTTTTCTACTTTACGTTAATCAACGCTGTGAAGGCAGACTACATCCAGAGAAACCAGTCTGTGTTTAAGGGCAAAATAGGAGAGAAAGTGGCCTCTGAAAGTATCACAATTTGCGACGATGGCTTGCTGAGCGGCGGGCTTCGCACTTGGACCTTTGACGGCGAAGGGTTTCCTCACCAAAAAACACTTGTCATCGAGAAAGGAATTCTGCGCAACATCCTGTATGATAACTACACTGCTAAGAAAGAAGGAAAGGAAAGCACCGGAAACGCTTGGAGAGCCGGCTATCTCTCCACGCCATCAATAGAAGCCTCAAATCTTCACATAATGCCTGGAAATAAATCGCCCGATCAGGTTATAAATGAAGTTGACGATGGCCTAATCGTATATTACTTGCAAGGCGCTCATAGCAGCAACCCAGCCAGCGGCGAATTCTCGGTCGTTGCCACACCTGCTTGGAAAATCAAGAACGGCGAAATCGTCCATGCCACTAAGGGAGTGATGCTAGCTGGCAACATCTTTGAAGTGTTAAAAAATGTTTCTGCGGTTGCAAACAACGAAAGAAAGCTTGGACAACTTGTAGGACCCTGGGTTCTTGTAGAAAACGTTAAAGTTATCGGAAAATAAATCAAATACTTTCCTAGCGCGCGCTCATTTTGTTCTGAACATCATCCATTGACAAAGTATGAGGGAGTAATGTGACAAAAACATCTCGAGGCGGAACGCGCGCGCTAGTTTACCCGTAAAATCTTGCCAACATATCCCCCGAGCTTCATGTACACTCATCCGTCCTTATGGATTATCGCACACTAAAACATGACTCTAACAAGCAATATCTGACTGGGTATTGGATACTTAAGAGTTTTTTGGAAACGTCCATTTAACTAGACTTTTTGGATTTTTTGATCGATCAAGTTGTTTTTCTTGCCATGCGCGTTTTCACATGGTCATTTCACGTATTGTTATGCCCCTTTGAGCCAATGTGGTCCAGAACAATTCTGGGTCAAGACACTCAGGAGAGATAACTCCTGGGCTTCTTATTTCACCTTGCCCGAGCAGTACTGCTCCAATCGCCGGTGGAGTGCCTGTTAAATAGGACGTAGCGGTGACTCCATATTTCTCATAAGCTTCCTGGTGGCTCATCGCCGTATATATCAAGTGTCGCCTTTTCTTACCAGCCTTCTTTCCCTCGACGTCAACTAGAATGCATGCGTAACCATCGATGTTGCCTGCCAATTCCTCAGGTCGTGGAAAGAGGGCGAGCAGGACATCTCTGGGTGTTATTCGAAGCCCTTTCACCTCCATTGGTTCCCTGTTCATGAGGCCGAGCATTTTCACTGTCTTTAGCATGTGAATGATTTCCGGTGAGAAAGCCAATTTGAAATCCACATACTTCACACTCTTGTTCATGAAAAGTGGAAGAGATTTAACCTCTTCATGAGACACATTATAAACCGCAAGCGGGCCTATGGGATCTGGGAATCTATAGATTTCCTTGCCGGCAAAGGGTTCTAGCTTTCTGAAAGAACCATTTCTATATATAATAGGTTCTTCGAGAAGCGCTTCTTCAAGAAACACTTCTGGCGAGAACAGAATTGGAAGCGCGAAATCTCTGCTAACAGCAGTCTCGCCGTCCCTGATGCGAATGCGCTCTACTTTGTCGAGTTTTTCAGCAGCATGTCTAGCGAAAATATTCGACAATCCTGGATCCTCTCCGAGTCCTAGGATTGCTGTCAAGCCCCTTTCCTTCCATGAATCGTTGAGAACCAGTTGCTCCTTGAGATCAATGTCAGAAGCGAGGTCTATGTAATGTGCTTGGCTTTCTAGGGCTGCTTTCATTATCGTTAAATTGTATTTGGGGGATGTTGCATTAATAACGACATCGATTCCTTTCAGAACCTTTAGAAGAGCTTTGTAACTGCCAGCGTCCACCTTAAGCGCAGATACCTTGCCACTTCCTAATCCATCTGCCAACTCTTTGGCTTTGTCTACGTAGATATCTCCAAGAGTTAAACCGGACACTTCAACGCTTTTGCTGAGATGCGTAGCTATGGTTCTTCCTATTGCCCCTACACCCAGTAATAAGATATTCAGACTTTCACAACCATGTCGCCCAATGTCTTTCCATAACTTATAAGGATTATTCCTACCTAATCCCCTCACATCGATGGCCATTGTCCTGTCGAAAGGTAAAATCAAAGTTGAGTCTTTCTCTCACCCTTTCTCTTAGTGTCAATCCAAAAGCGATCGATCGGCATTTGGCGATGGGCAGAGCGCGATGGGTTTGCTAGGAATATTATGCGTTTTGGAAAGGCTAACTTCAGAGATTTCCCTTGGAGGTCTACAAACGACTCGTACAGAATATTGATTACGGAACAGCTGCTGAGGAAGACAACAGCCAAGCAAGTCAGAGATGTTTACCATGACTTCTTCAGCGCTTTTCCAACTTACGCAGCTCTGGCAGAGTCTCCTAAGGACAGAATACGCGCGCGCTGCGCTAGATTGAACTGGTCAAAGATTTCATGGAATTTCTCAAAGACGTGAACAGATCCGATTCAATATATGGGTACAATAGTTTGAAATTCGATATTCCTTTTCTCTCATTTAGATCAGCCATTCACGGAGCTATTAGCGCCCACAACTACCGAAATTTCTACGATAGAAACTGGATAGATCTAATATCAGTATCTGGGAGGAGGATACATTTCAATGGACAGATGGCTTCAATCGTTCAGAGTAAAACGCCCTTCTCCAATCCGAGGAATGCACATCCCAAACTTGTTTGAACAGAAGAGATTCGCAGAAATCGAGGAGCATGCAGCTGAAGACCTTATTCTGTGAGAGAGAGCGCGCCAGACGACAAGCAAATTAGATTAGGAAGAGGGACTTAAACAGTATATCGAAAAGGCCAAGAAGATACGGAAAATACGTTTAAGAATGAAAAAACTGCGTCAATCTCTAATAATGTAGAAGGAGCAAGCTTTAAGATTCTAGAAGCCTAAAGTAATAAGTGGCAATACCTGCATAATAAAGTGTGCAGTTAAGTGAGCAAGATGCAGGCATCGGTAGAATTAATAGATGTGACAAGATGTTTTGGCGACGTTGTTGCTGTGAACAACGTTTCGTTCAGCGTGAGAAACAATGAATTCTTTTCTTTGCTCGGTCCGAGCGGGTGCGGCAAAACCACAACACTGAGAATTATTGCTGGGCTTGAAGATCCAGATAGAGGAACGGTTAAATTAAGAGGAGAAGTTGTAAACGACGTGCCGCCATACAAGCGTCGAATCGGAATGGTGTTTCAACATCTTGCACTTTTTCCACACATGAACGTCTACGGCAACGTTTGCTTTGGCTTGAAAATGCAGAAATTTCCAAGCAGCGAATTTAAAAGTCGCATTTGTAAAATATTAGAAAACGTCGATATGCCCCCAGAGGTTTTTATTAAAAGAAGGATTAACCAGCTAAGTGGGGGACAACAGCAGAGAGTGGCGATAGCTAGGGCATTGATAGTTGAGCCAACTGTTTTGTTGTTAGACGAACCTCTGGGCCCCCTTGATCTTAAAATTAGGCAACGCATGCAAATTGAACTGAAGAAAATCCAGCGACGGGTCGGGACAACCTTCATTTACGTCACCCACGACCAAGGGGAGGCACTAACAATGTCTGACAGAATTGCTGTTATGAATGAAGGGAAAATTATGCAAATTGGCAACTCAAAAGAAATATACATGAACCCAAAAAATAAGTTCGTTGCATCCTTTATCGGCGAAACAAACTTTATTGAAGGATTCTGTAAATCAAACGAAACTTTTGAAGCAAAAGACTCAAATCTAGTGATTAAAGCAGATGTGCCAGAGGACTTTGTTAAAAAACAAGCGGGTCTCTGCATTCGACCCGAGAAAATACTTATTGGTAGAAGCCTCCAGAAAAACGAAAATGTTTTTGACGGGATGGTTGAAGAAGCCTGGTACTTAGGATCGTCCATTTCGCTGCGAGTTCGTTTAACTGCGGAAATTGTGCTTAAGGTTCAGGCTCAAACGGTCGACGACTCAATTGCTTCCATTAGACTAGGCGACAAAATTCAGGTTAGGTGGCCAAAACATAATGCTACAGTTATCCCCTTTGAGTAAGAGGTTGTGAAAATGTCTTACATTCAACGCCTTATAGATAAGTTGAGGCAAAGAAAGCAAATTATTCCAGTAGCCCTTTTATTTCCTCCACTCATTTATTTAGCATTATTCTTCTTTATTCCAATGTCTACGGGTTTCCTATACGGTTTTGGCATGATTGACAGATTTTACCGTTTTACTCAATCATTCACCGTTTTACATTACATAAGAGCTTTTGACTATACCTTCCTGCTTATTTTCTCGCGCTCTCTACTCATTGCTGGCTTAACCGCCGTTTTATGCTTTTTCATAGGGTATCCGGTTGCGTACACCATTGCACTAAAAATGCGGCGCTTCAGAAATTTGTTGATGATACTTGTAATAATACCATACTGGGTCAGTTTCCTGCTTCGCATCTATGCGCTAATAAACGTTTTACAATTTTTTGACATCTACATCTTTAGCGGATTAAAAATTTCCATCATGGGATCATTTCTGGGTGTAATGACAGGGATGGTTTGGGATTACCTTCCATTTATGATATTGCCCCTATACGCGTCTATAGAAAAAGTAGAGGTTTCAATTCTCGAAGCCTCTAAAACTCTTGGTGCAAGCTCATTAAAGACCTACTTCCATGTAACCCTTCCTCTAACAGCACCCGGAGTCGCGGCTGGAACAATTTTAGTTTTTGTGCCTTCCGTTGGAGAGTTTCTGATTCCATACTTCCTCGGAGGGGTCACCGAATACATGGTTGGTAACCTCATTTGGGAATTGATAATGAAAGCCCATAACTATTGGCTTGGAAGTGCAATTTCAACAATTGTTCTGACCATCGTACTTGTAATAGTTCTCATTTACATGAAATATGGCGGAGGAGAGATGGCATTTTGAAACTCGGCGACCTAATTTTAAAAATTTTTACGTTACTTGTCTTCGCTTTGATGTACGGGCCAATAGTTATGATGCTGGCATTTTCATTTAACGACTCAAATGTCATAGGAGCTTGGCGAGGCTTTACTCTTCATTGGTACTATGAACTCTTTTCAAGCGTCGACATTTGGAACGCCTTTCGTAACAGTGTTCTGGTGGCGTTAGTTACGGCGATGGCTTCGATTGTTTTAGGAACATTAACAGCATTAGCCATGGTGAGGTATTCATTTAAGGGAAAAAATGTTTTAGATGGCCTCCTTTATGTTCCCATAATTATTCCGGAGATCACTGAAGCTTTAACTCTACTATTGTTTTATTTATGGATTGGCTGGGGACTCCAAATGGGGTTTGCCACGGTCGCAATAGGCCACATAGCATTTAGTGTAGCATTCGTGTTTGTTATCGTTAGAGCTAGAATGGCTGGTTTCGACCGTTCAGTAGAGGAAGCTGCCAAAACCCTGGGAGCAAACGAAATACAAACCTTTTTCAGAATTACTCTGCCAATTCTTTTGCCGGGAATAGTTGCTGCGGGACTTCTGGCATTTACCTTGTCATTTGACGACTTTTATAAGTCTGTTTTTACAACAGGTCCTGCCTTTGACCTACTTCCACTCAAAATCTTTTCGATGGCCAGCAGAGGCGGCGTCAGACCTGAGCTAAACGCTTTAGCTACTATCGCTCTGATGATTTCTATGGGTTTTGCTCTATTATACCAGTGGATAAGTAAAAAATAACTGCTTTCATTCCTTAACGTATTCGTACCTTTCAGAAAGTCTATGGCGCTGTTTTAATATCTATCCAAATTTCTTGGTATAACATTCTCTCCTCTGGCGTATATATCGGACTTAGCTCAAATTTTTCCAGGTCTTCAGCAGTTGGATAGATATTTGTATCTTCGACAATTTCCTCTGAAAGCAAGTTTTCAATTGCCACTTTGTTGGGAGTAGCATAGTAAACATACTCAGAGTTTATTGTTGCTACTAGGGGATCACACATAAAACTTATCCATGCATTTGCTGCTACTGGATGAAGCGCACCTGTTGGAATAACCATGCAGTCGATCCACCAGACACCTCCTTCTTTTGGAAGGACATAGCGCAGGTTTGGGTTTTCATCCTTAGCCACTAATAGATCTCCTGGCCAAACATGGCAAATCCAGAAGCCAGAAGCTTCAGGGTTAGCTAAGCTTGGAATGTATAAGTCAGCTCCCGCATATTTTTTGAGATATTGCTTCTGTCTAATGAGCAGCTGTTTAGCTTCTTCCAACTGAGTGCTGTTTGTAGAATGTATAGGATAACCAAGATACGCTAAGGCTGCTGGGATTGTTTCATACATGTCATCTAACATGGTTATGTGCCCACTGTATTTCTCAAGGAAGCCTCCAGGGCTGAAATCAAAAAGCTGTTCCCAACCTGTGATCGGATCTTGAACTAATTCCTCATCATACCCTATGCCAGTTGTCCCCCACAGATATGGGACTGAATATTCGTTTTCTGGGTCAAAGTAGAGATTCAGAAATTTTTCATCAATGTATTTTAGATTAGGTATGAGAGAGAGGTTTAGCGGCATGATCAGCCCATCTCTTACTGCTTCAGCTACAAATGAATCAGATATTACAACAACATCGTACCCGCTTGCATTGGTTGCCAGCTTGGCCCACACTTCTTCATCGCTTTCAAACGTTTTGTATACAACGCTAACTCCAAAAGTTTCTTCAAACAAGTCTATTATACTGGGGTGTATGTACCAGCTCCAGCTGTAAACTCTAACTTCTCTTTCTAGAGGCGATCCAAGTTGTTCCCTCATTCGCTCTATCTCATCTAATAGTTGCCGCTCTCGCGATTGCCATGAAAAATAGGGAACGAAATATCCTATTAGCCCACCAGTAATTAGACATGCAATTGCGGTAAAAATCACTGTTTTGTCAATAATTTTGTGGCTCATCTATATCGCTAAAAAGATTGCGTTGAAAGTTTATTTAAGTTTTGTGCAATGTATTGATTTTTCTATCAGAAAAAATTTTAAACTTTGACTGAGATAAATTATATTCTGCAAACGGAGTTTGATTCAAAAATAAAGGTGCTTGCATTATGAAGGGATTAGTTTTAGGTGGTTATGGTACCCAAGGCTCTGTTATATGTAGAGAACTAACCAAACACCCGAAGGTTTCAGAGGTTATGTGCGCGGGAAGAAGTTTTGAACGAGCTAAATGCTTTGTTGATAGGTTTGGAAACCAAAAAATTTCAGCCCTTCAAGTTGACCTCAGCAAGTTGGATGAATTGCAATCCGCCCTTAAAGGAGTGGACATTGTAATAAATGCAGTTTCATGGAAGTATAACCTCAAAATTATGAAGATTTGTATTGAGAATAGAATTAGTTATCAAGACTTAGCATTGGGTTATAGCTTTGAAGATAAGGAAATGCTTATGGAAGATGCATTAGAAGCAGAGCTCGGGCTGACCGAAAAATTTAAGGAAACTGATGGTACGGCTTTAATCAATACCGGTATGGATCCTGGAATCTCGAATATAATTGCTGGACACTGCGCTGATAAAATCGATCACATTTATGAGATTCGCATTAGAGATTGCGATGTGCTGAAAACCAAAGAGCCTATCACTACATGGTCTCCATACCTCTTGTGGCAAGATATGATACGAAAGCCCTTAGTGTATAAGGATGGGAGGTTTGTTAGGCTTGAACCTTTTAGTGAGGAGGAGACATATGTTTTTCCAGATCCCATTGGACCACAACCATGTTATCAGCACGCTCATGAGGAAGTTGTCACCATACCACGTTTCATTAAAGACCTTAGGTATGTGGAGTTTAAAATGTGTGGCCCAGATATGCCATTTGCCAAAACTTTGTATGATTATGGTCTTGCAAAAACCGAGCCCATTGAGGTTAAAGATGCAAAAATTAGTCCATTAGACGTTTTTCTAGCGCTAACTCCCGCTCCATTGTCAATAGAAGAAGTTGAAGAAAGAATAAACGATGGTAGATTAATTGACGAAATCGCGTGCTTGCTTTTGGATATTAAGGGAGAAAAAGACGGTTTCGAAGCGAATTATACGTACTACGTTCTGATGACGCTTAAAGAGACAAATGAGAGGATGCGCGGGACGACTGCAACTTCTTATTTGACTGGTATAGGAGCTGAAGTTTTTACGGAGCTTTGGGTTGAAGGGAAAATTAAAACGAGGGGGGTGGCTCCGGCGGAAGCTCTAACACCGGAAGAAAGAATTGCTCTCATTAAGAGACTTGCTGAAAAAGGAATAAGAATTTACGAGGTTGTCAGCAGGCCACTGCAGTAATCTTGCATTTTCCTAAGAAGTAGTTTTTAAATTTCTTCTTCCATTAAGATTTTCTCAAGACTTCCAATTCTGAATTTATATAAGTCTTGCGTTTCTTCGCGTATCTTTATGCCCTTCTTAACCAAATACCTCAAAAGAGCATCTCTTTCTTTTTTCTTTAACCCTTCCGGCGCTAAAACACCACTGGTTTCTATTTCTTTTCTGCAAAACATTTCTACACCTATAGCTGCTGGAGTGCCAACCAGATAGGAGAGAGCCGTTGCTCCAGACATTAATTTACTTACCTCCTGAAGAGTCATCAAAACAGATCCATTATACTTAATTCTCCTGCCTGCTTTATCTCCTACGGCTTCTAGAACAATGTACTCTTGCTCTTCCATCAACGTGCCATCCGCCATTTTGCTTTCAACTTCATCCATGGACAAAGTCCGAGGTAGAAGTGTGACAAAAACATCTCGGGGATGGATTCTTCTTCCCCTAACAGTAATATATTCCTCACTCATCAACCCTAACTGTATAACATATTTAGCTATAGCTAGATCAGGAATTCCTAGTTTAAAGTCAACATAATCTACGTTTTTAAAAAAATGTGGGATTGTCACAACCTCTTCGTGTGCGTGCCATGTGACTTTCTGGGGTCCTATTGGCGCTGGGAAGTGGTAAACCTCCTCGCCTGAAAATGGGGGAACAAGCTTAAACTTACCCTTGTCATAGATGATTGGTTCAGCTGCGAGGTCTGCCCACGCCGCAGCTGGAGACCAGCTAGACACCATCTCTTTGCTTCTGACACTCCCCCAATCCTTTATACGTATTTCATCTATCCTATCAAGCTTATCAGAAGCACGCGCAGCCAGCAGATTTGAGATCCCGGGGTCTTCACCCATCCCAATTATAGCAGTCAGGCTGCTGTCTTTAAAGTCTCTGTCAAAGATTAGTTGCCTCACGCCCGCAAGATCTATATAGTTGGCTCCTACCTTCAAGCTTGCCTTCATCGAATTTTCGATTAAGTCCCAGCTGTATGATGCGGCATTAACTATGATGTCAGCCTTTTTTGCTACGTTTACAACTCTTTCTAATTTTCGCGCATTGACCTTATGTGTAGCCACTTTATCGCTTCCTAAACGTTTTGCCAAGTTTTTCACCTTTCTAAAGTTGATATCGGCGAGTCTAATTTCAGTTACCTCAGGGCTTCTAGCTAGATGCGTTGCAATAACTGACCCCTGTGAGCCTACCCCTAAAATTAATACTTTCAAACCATGCTCACCAACAGTCACATCTTAAAGGTTGGTTACATCTATTTATTTTTGCCCCAGTTCTACATCACTTTCTTCTTTAGTAGAAATAAGCAATACAGTATAATTAAGCCTGAACATCCATATAGGCGCGCCAAATTTGACTTCCTTTGAGTAAGACAAGGGTGTTGCCTCTTGGAGGTTATGTCTTGTAAGCTTGTAAAGGATGGTGTGGCTCTTTTTCCAGACGCAAAAGAAATGGAAAAAAGAAAGCAACGAAAGTAGAGTTTCTTCCATGCGTTCTTATATTTTTAGTTAAGCAATTGATTAAATTGGAAGAAAGCGAAATCAGAACAAAGTTCCGTTGTCGGGAGACTTCCATTTAGTTGCAGGATCAAACCCTTTCTATGTGCTGTCACGTAACGAGAATTTAAACGTCGTCTTGACTTGGGTTAGCGCGCGCTTGTCGCTCCAATCATTCTAGTCTTCCAAGAAGTGACTCTATTTTCAGCTTGCGCTTGTTCCTCCTTTCAGCCACTTTTCTGAAGGCATTTGGTATTGTTGCAAGTAGAGATTTTGACCGATCAGCGACATCTAAATAGAACTTGATTGCTTTCTCTTCGAGTTCTATAGCCAGTTTTAAGGCGCTGTAGTATGTCATGTCATCCTTCAATGCCATATCAGCCAGATAATTGCTTAGGCTTAGTCCTTTAAAGGAGAAACAAGCCTCAAGAGCATCTGTTATAGTTTCTTGGTATGTCCTGGTCACCAGTATCCTATTATTCAAGCTTTCTTTGGAAAAAGAACGCAATGTTTCTATGTCATCTACATATCTCTTAGCCAATTCCTCGTAGAATTGTGAAGAATCGTCCTCGAGCTTTACAGAAAAGCCAATAATGGCAGAAGTCGTTAGGTTCGGCTCCTCCATACTAGAACCACCGTTGAATCACTACTTTGCTTTCGGTGAAGAATCGGATGGCTTCCGCACCTTGCCCATGCAGTATTCCGAAGAAGGAGTCTCTCATTCCGCTGAACGGGAAGAAGGCCATGGGAGCAACTATTCCTACATTGATGCCAATGTTGCCACATTGCACTCTGTACTGGAACTCACGGGCCCATTTTCCGCTTGAAGTGAATATTGATGCTGCATTGCCGAAAGGATTACTGTGAATCATTTCTATTGCTTCGTCTAAGTTTCTAGCCCTCATGATGCTTGCCACTGGACCGAAAATTTCTTCTTTGCCAATAGTCATTTCCGGTGTAACACCCTCAAAAACTGTTGGGTTAAGGAAGCATGTATGAGGCAAATCACCGACGATTTTTGTTTTTCTCCCATCAAGCCTTAGCTCCGCCCCCTCCTCTATACCCTTATCTATAAACTCTGCGACCCTCTCCTTTTTACTTTTGTCTCGTAAAGGTCCCATTTGAACTGATTCATCAAGTCCGTAACCGACCCTAACCTTGGAAGCTTCATCGACAAATGCGCCTGAAACTTTTCTGCAAAATGCATTGTATTCATACTCGTTGAGGCCTTCGCCGACGACGACAAGATTGGCGCCTGATAAGCACCGTTGACCTGCATTGCCATAGAAGGAAGTCATACAAGCTGCTATAGTCTTTTCTAGGTCAGCATCTGGCATAACTAAAAGAAAATTTTTTGCACCAGCTTGGGCGATGACCCTTTTGCCGGTTTCGCCGCATCCCCTGTAGATGACGCCCTTGGCAACTGGAGTGGATCCGACAAAACATATCCCCACAATACCAGGGTGATCAAGCATGCCTGAGACGACGGTTCTTCCACCGTTAACCAGGTTCCATACTCCCGGCGGAAAGCCTGCCTCTTCCGCCATCTCGGCTATTTTCACCTGGCTGATAGGATCCTCACTTGAAGGTTTTACGACGATGCAGTTACCAGTAGCAAGAGCATATGGAATGAACCAAAGTGGTACCATAAATGGAAAATTGAAAGGTCCTATTATCCCAAAAACTCCTAATGGCTGCCTGATAACGTACTCGTCGATGCCTGTTGCAATGTCCTCCAAATTATAACCCATCATTAAGGATGGAATTCCAGTTGCCACCTCCACGTTTTCAATGCCGCGTCTTGTCTCGCCTCTCGACTCGTCGATGGTTTTTCCATGCTCCATGGTCTGGATCCTGCTCAGTTCCTCGAAATTTTTCTCCATAAGCTCTTTCAGCCTGAAGAGGCATCTTGCCCTAGAAAGTGGTGGGGCTCTTCTCCATTCAGGAAAAGCCGCTTTAGCGGCTTGCACAGCCTCATCAATTTCTTCCTTGGTCGAAATGGGAACTTGCGCAATTACCTTGCAAGTGGCTGGATTTACTACCTCTACAATTTTTCCTTTAGATTCAACCCATTCTCCACCAATGTAGTTTTTGAGAGTTTGCGCTTCTTTTATTGGTTCTTCCAGAATCACCATTGCCTTTTTCACCCATAATCATGATTTTCTTTAGTGACCGTATAGAATATTTAACATTTTATCTATATCTTTCTCAATGACGAGAGGAGATTAAATTCTGAAGATGGACTCCATCAGCCAGCCTGACCCTATCAGAAGCCTTTCTCTTGTACGTCCCCTTAGTGCGCACGGAAACAATGTTTCTGAAAGTCGAAAGGTGATTACGAGCGGAACTAAAGCTTTTTTTAAAGAGATACTACTTTGTTTAGTAAAAGAGGTAAAGTGATGAATCGCAAAGATTTCGAAATTGATTACGCTCAACATATTGTGACGAGCTATGGCGTGCCATTTCCATTGATCATAGTCAAAGCAGATGATGTTTTTTTAACCGACATTGAAGGTAAAAAATATCTCGATTTTTGGGCTGGCATAGCCACAGTAAACGCTGGACATAATAATCCCAAGGTTCAAGAAGCTGTGAAAGAACAGATGGAACAACTAGTTCATTGCGCATCTCAGTCTTTTTATACAATCCCTCCGCTTGAACTGGCTAAGAAGCTTGCTGATGTAGGACCAATTAGAACCTGCAAGACATCATTTCACACTAGTGGATCTGAAGCAACTGAAGTGGCGGTGAAAATTGTCAGAAGATATACAAAGAAACACGAGATTATTGCTTTGCAGGGTTGCTACCACGGGCGAACCTATGGAGCACTCTCAATCGGCACCCCGGTTGCATCTTATTCCAAGTCCAACGTTATGGGCCCCTATCTTCCCGGGGCAGTTACCGTTCCTGCTCCATATTGCTATCGTTGCAGTCTTGGATGTGAATACCCAAATTGTCAGATTCAGTGCGCGAGAATTATCGAAGATACTATAAATTTTGGCACTTCAAGGGATGTTGCCGCTTACATAGCGGAGCCTATTTTTGGCGTTGGAGGAATAGTGACTCCACCTTATGAATACTTCCAAACGGTGAAAAAAATCCTTGATAAGTATGGAATACTTTTGGTATTTGATGAAGTTCAAACAGGGCTTGGCAGGACTGGAAAAATGTGGGGTTCAGAAACCTACAAGATCGAGCCAAATGTCGTAACCTTGGCAAAAGCTCTAGGAAACGGATGGCCTATCTCCGCCGTAGTTGCTTCGCGACAAATAGGAGACTCCTTTGAAAACGGGGACCACTTCTCAACATGGGGTGCACACCCTGTAATGTGCGCCGCAGCTTGTGCAACTATAGACTATATCTTGGAAAACAGGCTGTGGGAAAATGCAGAGAAGATGGGAAATCTATTGATGAAAAGATTGAAGGAAATGGAAAGCAAATACAATATAATCGGCGATGTCAGAGGTAAAGGACTGATGATTGGAGTAGAGATAGTGAGGGATAGAAAAACTAAAGAGCCAGCCACTGACCTCTGCAAAAAGATTCGCGAATTGTGTGCTACCTCAGGTCTTATAGTGGGCATTGGAGGATTCTGGACTAATGTTATAAGAATTCAGCCTCCGTTAACAATTAAACAGGAGCATGTTGACAAAGCTCTAGAAATTTTCGAAAGAGCGATAAAAGATATCGAAAGAATTCACCATTCCTGATGAAGAAAACCAAGAATTAACAAACAGGTTCGCGCGCGCTGTTTTTTTACAGAATAACTTTGTGAGTAAGCGTGGTGGATGCTTTGATTCTCGTTGCTTTAGGGGTCTATAACACATTTCTCCTTTTCTTCAGAAGATTCATGAAAGTTTATCTACAACGTTAAGCAAACGTCATAACAACGGAAAATAAATAACTTAGACCTTCAGTTAGAGCGTGAAGAGGCGGGACATTGCAGAAAATCAAAGTTGGACAAGCGCTGCTTAAATTTAATACTCCCCGCAGAATTGTCCAATTCTTGTCCTTCCTGTTCTTCAGTATACCGGTATTCAATCTAGGCGCCCTACAGCTTATGTTACCGATCCTTTGGACGTGGGGTTTGAATAAAAACACTGTTGGCGACGCTTTAACCGCCATACAGATTATGTTTTATGATGCCATTTTTCCGTGGCTAGCGCTGGCTTCATTCTTTTTAGTTGGCATACTGCTAGGCAAATCTTTATGCGGTTGGGTTTGTCCTTTTGGCTTTATTCAGGATTTGACAGGCCTTATTACGCGGAAGAAGAAAGAATTTTCACCGAAGACGCATGAAATTATGCTGTACATAAAGTATTTAGTTTTAGGAATTACCTTGTTTATCAGCGTAACTTTTTCTGCTGCTAAAGTTGCCGGAGCGGGCGGAAACTACGAGAGCGCCATAGGCATTTTTGCGAAAGTTCCATTCACGGCTATCAGTCCAACGGAAACCTTGTTTGCAACCTTGCCACACTTAGTCCAGAATTTTAGCGTTGCCATCACGGAAAAATCAGTTTTTAATGTCCTATCTGGAATTTTCAGCTTACCTCCGCTTTTCTGGGCGCAGACTGTTATAATGATCGGGGTTCTTGTTTTTTCAGCCTTTGTTCCAAAAGGCTGGTGCAGATACCTATGCCCTCACGGAGCTTTTATGGCTATCTTGAACAGATTTAGTTTCTTCGGTTTGCACAGGGACCCGGTTAAATGCGTAAAAGGCGCTTGTCGTATCTGTGTTGAAGCATGCCCAATGCGGGTTCAGATTTTGGATTTGCCTTGGGAGAAATTTAATGATCCAGAATGCATTTACTGTCTGAAGTGTGCTGATGCTTGCCAAAATAAAGCGATAAGATTAAAGTATCCATAATTCCGAATCTACGCCCAAAAACTCTTTGAATACTGGTTTGACACGGCTTCGTAGGCAGCTTTGGTTTTTTGGGCTATTTTGTTCCAGTCGTATTTTTCTTGAACTTTTCTGTACGCGTTTGTTTTTATCCTGCCTGCATAAACATCATCAAGCAGCACCTTTGTTATTCCCCAGGCCAGCGAATCCGGATTATTGGTATAGACTTTAACCCCAGTAACGTCATGCTCAACTATCTCCGATAAGCCGCCAGTATCCGATACAACGACCGGACTTTTAGCAGCCATCGCTTCAAGGGCGACTATTCCGAAGGGCTCAAAGAGGGATGGCACAACAGAAACGTCTGCACACTTCTGCAGCTTCATCAGGGTTTCATCATCCACAAACCCTGTGAAAAGTACCTTGTGGGTTAGTCCCATGCTCTTGACTAGGCTTGAGAGCTGTTCCTTCATGTAGCCGTTGCCCACAATTATAAATTTGGCATCCGCTTTCTCCAAAACCTTTGGGGCAGCATTGACAAGTACGTGGGCTCCTTTTTCGTATACCAGTCTTCCCACAAAGAGCACAATTTTTTCCTCGGGCAACGCAAACTTGCTTCGGAACATGCTCAAATCCTCCCTTTCAACCTTTGTGTATGTTTCAGCGTTTACGCCGTTGGAAATCATCACGAGCTTATCTAAGGGAAGCCCGAACGCCCAACGCACATGCGAAACCATGTAATCGCTGCAGCATATCACCTTCCACGCTTCATATGTAAGCCACGCCTCTGTCTCATGGATCATTTTTTCATAATCAGAGTGGATTCCATCTCTCCGTCCAACCTCAGTGGAGTGCATCGTGGCTAGGAGTGGTTTCCTAAAGACATGCTTTAACCCGATCCCAGCTGTTGCGACAAGCCAGTCGTGAGCGTGGAAAACGTTAACTTTTCTATCTAGACTGTTGACGAGGGCGGCTGCTTCCCTTTGCATGTTTACGTTCATTAGATAGACCCACGTGGCAAAGTCTGGAGAGGGGTTCTTGTAGGAATCTATGCGGTAAACTTCCACTCCATCAATGATCTCGTGTGATGGGGCCCCTGGGAAATCGCATGTAACCACGTAAACTTTTACGCCGCTTTTCCCTAAGCTTCTGGACAAATAATAAATGTGTGGGGATATTCCCCCTATGATTCTGGGTGGGAACTCCCAAGAAAGCATCATGACACTCAATTCAGGGGTCATTTAAAATTGCGCCCCCTAATGGTGGTTTCATAGAGCCCCAAAACGTTCTTTATCCAATTGGCAGCGTCTGGCAAAACAACCTTAACCTTTTCCAACGGAACTTTATATATCCGGAAGACCTCGTCCCGCATCCAATTCGACTTTGTACTCACCATTTTTGCTTCATACAAGCCCGTCCACTCGACGCTTTTGATAGCCATTTTGAAGGGCGAATTTACGCTGGGGGAGCGGTGATCTTCCAAGCTTTCCAACGAATAAACAAACGGTATGTTAAGCGCTTTTTTCAAGGTGACGGCGGCTGGTATGAAGTGCCAATCGTAAACGTCTATGAGGTCAACCTGCCTATTTGCCCTGTAATAGATGTTTGCCGCCGCCCTTTCTACTTCCTGATTTAATGTCAGAACCCATGTTAATACGCCTACGTGTGTGCGGACGGGGTTTGTTACCCGAAAGGTTTTGACCCCGCCAGCTTCGTCAGATGGCCCAGTCAAATAGTCGTGATAAGTGACAACGTAGGTTTCCACGTTGTTTTTGGCAAGTTGAACTGCAAGGTTGCTAACATATTCTGCCAGTTGCCCAACTATTCTGGGCGGATACTCCCAAGAAAATATTATGACACGCATCACTTTTCACTACGTAAAAAGCGAGCATACCTTTATTATTCCCCTTCCATTGAGATAATACCGCTTTTTTCCCTCGTTATCCGCAAAGCTTTCCACAAAACCTTCTGCCCTATAATTCTCAAGGATATTCTCAATCTCTCTTATGTCAATTTGGAAGACTTGCGACAGTTCCTCGCTTTTTCTAGCCAGATCCGGGGCCGTTGCACAAAGGTTATGTAATGTTTGTAGAACCTTTTCTGAAAATGGAAGTTCTTCTCTCATTTTGCATTCATCCTTAATCAGCAACTCTAAGAATATTTAAAACAGCTTCTTATAAAGGAATGCGCATCCAAGCTTGCTTCAAAAGTATTCGGTTGCCGCTTGCGCTTGCTTGTTCATCTTGTTGAATCTTTCCTTAGCGACACTAAGTATCGCTTTTCTAAGCGCTTCTCCTTTCAACTTTGAAAGCCTTGTATCCTTTAGTTGTTTTGCTAAAGTCTCATCATGTAGCGAATGTTTCGCCCAGTTTTCAAAGTCCTCGCGGCCGTTGTGGAATTCTATGGCGCGTATGCTGGTTTTTTGGAGACCTTCTATGAGTCCCTTTAGGGTCCAAGCCATTACTCCAGTGAAGTTGCTTTCTCCCATGCCAGTGTAGAACAGGAAAGGTTCATTTGCTGTTATCGACGCAATTTTTACCCTGTTTTCAAAGTCAAGTATGCATGCTTGGGCAGCTACAAAGGCGTCCAAAGGAGATTCAAAGGGGCTGAAGTACGAATGGACTTCTCCTGGGCCTCCGCCGGCAGTAAACATATAATAGAGGTGGTCGCTCGTCTGGAAGTATCTCCATATCTTCAGAAATTCCTCATCTTGGTTTTCCTTGATGATTGGCTCAAGTCTCCTTAGACTTGTATAGTAGGCCCATTGCATTGTGTTTCCAAGCCAGCCGCTTGCGTTTCTTTCCAAGTCAGCCCAAGAAATAGTTCCGCCAATTTCAGGTACATCAATTTCATCCACAGGCGCATGGCTTTCTATGACTTCGCCAGGTATGGCCATACGCAGATTTTCCCATTTCAAAATCTCTTCAGGCAAATGCTTTAAGAAGTCGTGGATGCCTGTTTCTGGCCAGTGGTGTTCGCCAAAGGTTTCATAGTCTGGAAAGATGTTTATACACTGGCCTTCTGTGGCAGCCAACCAACTTGCGTATTTATCTGCTGTTAATGGCCATTCGCTCCACCATCTAGCTGAAAACCTGAAGCCGATATCATCTGTTAACTTGTAATTTCGTAATAGCACTTTGATTTTCCTGCAAGTCTTTGGCGTGTAAAGGTAGTTTGGTGATTTCCCACGCAATATTTTTTCGACGCCTTCCGTGAAAATCCCTTTGTAACCTAGTTTTTCAATGGTCTTCGCTATGGTGTTGTTGTAAAGGAGTTCAGTGTTTTCAAAAACGTTCGGGGTAAATCCAAGTAAATCCTTCATTATTCTTTGATGCATTTTCACCTGCTCGATGAACTCTTCCTTTTCTGGGTAGAGGCTTGAAAGAGAATGATAATAAGTCTGGTTCAGAAATTCTACGCAGCCAGTTTCTGCAAGCTGTTTGAAACTCTCCAAAAGATTTTTGCTGAACATTTCACATTGTTCTAAGAAAACTCCGGAGATGCTGAATGCAACTTTAACATTTTTTTTCTCTTTTCTATGCTTGTCAATCAGGTCAAGCAATATTTGGTTTGAAGGAAAATAACATTTCCTAGAAGACCTTTCAAAGATCTCTCTATCTACCTCATCGTCAAAGTAGTAACGAAACAGTTCTCGCTTCTTTAAACGTCTCCAGATTTTGTTATCCCAAAAGAAATCTCGCCTTAATCTGTGTGGTTGATGGACCTCAAATACAAATACAACGTCCGTCAAGCCAATATCCTCTGCATACTAAATATCTGATAACGTGCTTATTTCTAATTTGCTCTGCAAAATAACATTCGAACCAATGAAAGGAGAACCGCCTGAAAATTTAGTTGGGCGTTTCTAAAATCATAAACCGCTTTTAAGGAAGAAAAAAAGTGAAGTGGTTAGGGTCTAATAGAGGCTGCTTTCTCTAAAGCCACGACGCCTGGTAACTTTTTACCCATAAGAAATTCAATCAAAGCTCCACCGGCTGTGCTTACATAGGAAATCTTGTTGGTCAGTCCATATTCTTGCAAAGCGGCTATGGTGTGTCCTCCTCCGGCAAGGGAAAATGCTTTAGAGTCTGTGATTTCCTCTAAAATTTTCTTTGTTCCAAAAGCAAATTCGCTGTTTTCAAAAACTCCCATTGGCCCGCTGATTACAATTGACTTTGCCTTGTGTATTATTTTTCCATAGTCTTCAACTGTTTTTGATCCAATGTCGAATATTGAATGGTCTGTGGGGAGGTTGGCAACAGAAATTTCTTTTCTTTTTCCGTTCACTTCAATAGCTACATCCTTTGGAACTTTGATCTTGTTTGGATATTTCTGCATGAGCTCTTTGACGCCGGGCACCAAGCCCATGAGTTCTTTTTTCTCTAAGAAAGTCATGTTTTGTTTGCCAAGATCCAAGCCCTTTGCAGCTAGAAAAACTTGGGAAACAACACCACCTGTGAGCACATAATCCGCTATGTTATTGTTTAGAACGTATCTTGAAATTTCAAGAGAGTCATCAGCTTTAGCGCCGCCCAGTATAAATAGGCATGGTTTTTCTGGTTTTTCTAGGATTCTGCCTAAGGACTTTAGTTCCTTCTCCATTATGCGGCCTGCGGCACTCTGCAACACTTCTGTAAAGCCTATTATTGACACGTGTGCCCTATGGGCTGCAGCAAAAGCATCGTTGACAAACAACTTTGCTAGGGGACAGAGGTTTTTGACAAGTTCTGTACTTGCGTGATCTTCAGGTTTTCCATCTTTTGTTTCGCCAGAAAAATTCCTAACATTTTCCAAGACGAGAATTTCACCGCTCTTCAAGTCTTTAATTGCCTGCTGAGCTTTTTCCCCGAAAATATCATCAACGTATGAGACTGGTTTACCTAGAACTCTGCTTAGAATTTCAGAATGCTGTTTTAATGGTATAAAGTCCGGATCGCCTTTTCGTCCCTGATGGGCCAGAATTACTACTTTCGCACCTTTTTCTGCAAGCTCTTTTATTGTTGTTTCACCGTGAGCCCGAATCCTCGCGTCATCTAAAACTTTTTTACTTTCAGGGTCCACTGGTGAGTTAAAGTCAACTCTAACAAGCACCACTTTATCTTTGACTTTTGCATCATCTAGAGTTAGATACTTCGCCATTTTTCCACCTCTCCTAAACACAAAAATAAAGGGGAAGATTTATTCTAGATTCAAACGTTTGAAGATGGACTAGAAACCTGCCTTTTTCCCTATCAGCTCTATCAGTTCAACCATTCGGCAAGAGAAGCCCCATTCGTTGTCATACCATGCAAGCACTTTGACGAGGTTTCCTGCAACAACCATTGTTGAAAGGGCGTCAAAAACAGCAGAGTACGTGCTATGATTTACGTCTGTTGAAACTATCGGGTCTTCAGTATATTCAAGTATATCCTTTAAGGGGCCATCAGCAGCCTTCTTGAAAGCCGCGTTCACCTCTTCCTTGGTTACATCTTTCTCTAATGCTGCTGTCAAATCCACTATTGAGACGTTTGGAACAGGGACACGTAAGGCTATTCCGTCAATTCTTCCCTTAAGCTCAGGAAAAACTAAAGCAGATGCCCTAGCAGCTCCTGTTGTTGTAGGTATTATGTTTATTGCCCCAGCTCTTGCTCGGCGAAGGTCTTTATGGACAAGATCTTGTATTCTTTGGTCGTTGGTATATGCGTGGTCGGTTGTCATAAGCGCTGCCTTTACTCCGAAGTTTTCATACAAAACTTTTACCACAGGCACTACGCAGTTTGTCGTGCATGAGGCATTTGAAAGTATGTTATGGTTGTTGTGGTCATATTTATCTTCGTTCACGCCCAGAACTATTGTTGCGTCTGGATTTGTAGCTGGAGCTGATATCAGCACCTTTTTTGCTCCTGCTTGTAGATGCTTTGAGGCACTTTCGCGGTCAGTGAAAAGTCCTGTTGATTCAACAGCCAAATACACGCCTAAATCTTTCCAAGGCAACATTGCGGGGTCGCGCTGCATCAAAATCTTTAGCTCTTTCCCATTGACAATCATGCTGTTATCTTTCACTTGGACATCTGCGTTGAATCTTCCATGTACTGAATCATACTTCAAAAGATGGGCAAGAGTCTTCGCGTCTGTTATGTCGTTTACAGCCACAAAGTCTATGTTGGCGTTTCTTTCTATCCCAGCTCTAAACAGGAGCCTTCCAATCCTTCCAAACCCATTTATTGCCACTCTTACTGCCATTCAAAATCACCTTTTACGCTTTTTAATCGATGGTTTTGTCTTAATTAAATTTTCCGTCAAGTTTAAAGAAAAATGATCAGCGGAGTTTCATTAGGACCATTTCTGCAGCCAAAACAAGAGGTTCCCAAGTCTCGCAGACAGGCGGCGCATAGGCAGTATCTGCTTTAGCCAATTCGCGTACTGTCATCTGTTTTTGTATGGCGAAGGATATAGCGTTTATTCGTTGGGTTACTTCTTCTCCACCGATGATTTGGGCGCCGATTATGCGTTGCGATTCTTTTTCAACAACAAGTTTTACTCTTATTGGTAAGGCGCCAGGGTAGTAATCAGCCTTCGTCTTTGAAGCAATTGCTCCCGTTACAGTTTCAATCCTTGCTCTTTGAGCAGCGAATTCTGTCAAACCTGTTACACCAACATCAGTGTCGAATAGCCTTGTAACCGCCGAGCCTAAAACGCCTGTGAAAAGTGCATACCCGCCTGCAGCGTTAATTCCCGCGACTTTTCCGTGTCTTACAGCCACTGTTCCTAACTGTTGCAAGGCGGGTTTCTGGGTAACTATATGCGTCGATTCTGCACAGTCACCCGCTGCATATACATCTTTGATGTTGGTCTCCATCCTAGCATTTGTTTTTATTGCTTTGGTTTCTCCTAGGGCTATGCCTGCACTAGCGGCAAGTTGAGTGTTGGCTTTTACACCGAATGCGCTAATGAATAAGTCTGCGTTGATTTGTTCGCCTCCTGCAACTATCCCTGTCACTTTTTCTTCTCCAAGAAATTCTTCAACTCCCTTTCCCGTTAGGATGCTTATTCCCTTTTGCTGAATCATCTCTTGAACCAGCTTTGCCATGTCAGCATCGAGCATCTGAGGCAAAATTTGGGGCAGCAACTCGACAACAATGGCTTTTAAGCCTCTCTCGTGGAGAGCTATAGCTGTTTCAAGACCGATCAAGCCAGCTCCCATAACTACTGTTGTTTTTGCCCCATTTTTGATGGCTTGGTCAACTTCTTCACCGTCTTCCAGTGATCGGAGGGAAAGTATGCCTTGCTTTTCTCTGCCTTTTATTGGCGGGATAAAAGAGCTGGCGCCCATAGCTATGATTAGGCTGTCGTAAGTAATGCCTTCAGTTTTGCCAGTTTTGTAACTGACTTCAACGGTTTTGTTTCCCGTGTTAATTGCTGAGATTTTAGTTTCAGTTTTCAAGTCTAGTTTCATCATTTGGTAGAAGGCTTGTGGAAATACGATTAGGCTGTTGAAACTTGGTATCTGACCGCCTAATACGAATGGGAGCCCACACCGTGAGTATCCTGCATGTTTTTCTTCGGTTACTAACGTAATTTCTGCTGTACGGTCTGTTTTCCTCGCGGCTGACGCTGCATCCACGCCCGCAGCATGAGCACCAATTATTACTATTCTCTTAGTCATTCGTTTTCCTTCATTTTGCCAAGGTTTTATGCCATTCAACTGCTTGATTAAAGTCCATTAAACTGGGTAATTCTGCCTGAAGATTTGACGGTTTCATAATCAGCAACCATCCCTTCGCATAAGGATCCTCATTTAAAAGCTCAGGCTTCGATTGAACTTCCTCATTCACTTCTTCTACTCTTCCGCTCACTGCCGCGATTAAGTCTGAGACAGCTTTTACAGATTCCACTGTGCCATAGGGTTCGTTTTGTGTCAATGTTGTTCCTGGGCTTGGCAACTCAGCGTAGACGATCTCGCGAAGTTGTTTTTGAGCGTAGTCTGTTATGCCCATGCGGACTTTGTCTCCTTCTATTTTAACCCATTCGTAATCTTTTGTATAAAATAGTCCTTCAGGCAATTCATATCCATCTACTTTCACCATTATGTTCACCTCTTAAAGAGTAGTATTCTTTCTACGTTCTAGCCTTAAAAGTTTTCACAAAAAGAGTTTTGAATGTTCAGTTGAGAATAGAAAATCAGCGTTCTCTCTTTCCTTGTATGTAATCTTCCACCCATTGCCTTGCCGTGGAATCCGGCACCTGAATTGGCGGATGCTTAAACGCATAAGAAGATATGCTTATGAGGGAGCCAGCTATTTCTCGGTCCAGAGCTAATTTTACAGCTCTTATGGCATCGATTACCACCCCTGCGCTGTTAGGCGAATCTTCAACTTCAAGTTTGGCGGTTATCGTTAATGGGCGATCGCCAAATTTTCTGCCACTAAGCATGATGTAACATATTTTCTTGTTTCCGAGAAAAGGTACATAGTCTGAAGGCCCTATTCTTGTGGGTAAATCGTATGGAACGAGACTCTTAACAGCTTCGGTTTTGCTTATACGTTTTGTGACTAATCTGTCTTCCACAGTCATGTTCAGAAAATCCGTGTCCCCCCCAAGGTTTAACTGATACGTCTCGTCCACTATGACCCCTCGATCCAGACATAGTCTAACTAGGTTTCTGTGCAGAATTGTTGCTCCAACTTGGCTCTTAATGTCGTCACCTGCCACTGGAAGCCCACTCTGTTCAAATTTTCTGCTCCATTCCGGATTTGAGGCGATAAATATCGGCATACAGTTTACGAAGGCGCACTCTGCGTCTAAGGCTGCTTGTGCATAGAAATGAGTCGCTTTTTGGCTACCAACCGGCAAGTAATTAATAAGCAGGTCCGTCTTTGCCTTCTTCAGACCTTCCACAACATCTGCTTTATCGAATCCCCTATCATCATAAACATTGAAAGGCTTTCTCATATGTTCTGCCGTACCGTCAAGGATTGGACCTGGAGCAACCTTGACGCCAAAGAGCGGGACGTCAGCAAACTTTGCGCAACAATTAGGCTCAGTAAATATGGCTTCAGCCAAATCTTTCCCAATCTTGTTTTTATTCACGTCAAAAGCAGCGACAAACTTCACATCTCTTATGTGGTACCCGCCGAAAGTCACGTGCATAAGTCCAGGCACAGTTGTGTCTTCTTTTGCGCCTTTGTAATATTGTACACCTTGGATTAGTGCGGATGCGCTGTTGCCAACGCCCACAATTGCTACACGAATTTCTGGCAAATTGCCAACCTCTGAGCTGTTCTGTTTAGTCAAGGCTTAATACTTGCCTTCTCTATAACTTTTTCTAGAAGTATAGCAAGATTAAAAGGGAGCTTTGAGACAGTGAACAATTAGAGGTTGACAGTGTTAATGAACGAAAGCGAAATTGTTGTAAAATATGAGCCTTTTAAGGAAATTGTCATTATGGAGCGCACTTTCTTTTCAAAACCTGATGACATAGCGAGATTTATTTCAGTCATTGCAGGCGGCAAACTAACTGGATTGTACTGGGCTGAAGGCATAGTATTCCTGTATTTTCCGCTTCCAGCATCCACAGAAGCTGTTGCTAGAGACTTAATTGAAGATGGTAAAGTCTATTGGACGTTTGTGGGTTACGCGCCTATGCCTAAATATGAACCTACAATTGAAACGAAAGAGAAAATGATCGTTCCAGTGATTGACATCTCATCTAACCATATTCTGAAAAAAGTTGCACGTTGGCTAAAAGAACAAAAATGATGGAGCCATACCTAACCTGCAGTTTTCAAATGTGTACTGAGGAAATTCTTCGCAGTAAGTTCTAATGGTTGAAAAAAATGCGACTTAGCGGAAAAGTCTCTTCAGGCCATGGCGAAGGAGAGAAATTCATCAAACTTCCTTGGGTGAAAAAGCAAATGGAGACAAAACTTGGTTTCACTCCGCATCTAGGAACGTTGAACATAAGACTTTCGGATGAGGGTGTAAAGCTTAAGAGACTACTTAAAAAAGCAAAATCGATAGAGATATGCCCAGTTAATGGCTTTTGCCGAGGAGACTGCTTCAAAGCCTACTTGACCAACAATTTGGAATGCGCCGTTGTCATTCCCGAAGTTGCAAACTATCCTAAAGATTTGCTAGAAGTTGTTGCACCAGTAAACTTGAGGGAAAAACTCCAGCTCAAAGACGGAGATGTTGTAGAGGTCAAAATAGTCATTTAGTGCGACATCACATTTTTTGCTTTTTCTCCAAGAAATTTTGTATATATTCCCCTAAACGGTTGTTCTTCTTTAGATACAAGCCATGACTCACAAGAGCTTTCATGGCCCTTGCCGCGTCTTCAGGTGAAGAGTAGGCGGGAACTCCTAACTTGTCAAATCTGAAACGAGTGTATAACGCCATTTCTGTCTCTCCAATGTCACATGCAACAATAGGCTTATCGTATTTCCTCGCGACTTTTGCGATTCTGTCTATGTAATCTTCCTGCAAACCTGGCGTATGATGTAAGCCCAGCACTATTACGCCATTGATCTCTGGATCTTGGAAGAGAATTTCTAATGCGTATCCAAACATTTCAGATGTTACTGAGCCAGTAATATCAACTGGATTAAGCGTTGCCGCAAATTTTGGGAGTTTTCCCTCCATTTTTAAATTTTCAAACTTCTGAAGTGTTCTTTCAGAAAAACGGTTAACAGTTAAGCCTTTCAGTTCGCATTCGTCTACAGCCATTATACCTGGACCACCAGCATCCGTAAGTACGGCTACATTTTTGCCAGCGGCTGGTGGTTGCATTGCTAATGCCTTTCCAGCGTCAAAGAATTCCTCCATGTCTTTCGCTCTTACAATTCCGGCTTGTTCAAAGGCAGCATCGTATATCTTGTCTGAGCCAGCAATGGCTCCTGTATGTGAAGCAGCAGCCCTGGCTCCCGCTTCGCTTCTGCCAGCCTTAAGAGCCACTATAGGTTTTTTCATTGTCACCTTCTTGGCTATTTCAACGAATTCTCTTCCAGATTTTATGTCTTCGACATACAGCAATATTACTCTGGTTTCTTCGTCAAATAACAGGTAATGCAGCATTTCTGCTTCGTTTACGTCGCATTTGTTGCCAAAACTTACGAATTTGCTGATTCCGATTTGCCGTCCGGTCAAATAGTCAAGGGCTGCAACTCCGAAAGCTCCACTCTGAGTGACCATAGCTATATTTCCAAACATCGGCCGCGGCGTTGCAATAACTTCATCTCCTGTCGCTAGAATTTTCGTTTCAGGCAGAAACAGCGTGTCCACACCTGTTTTTGTATAATAAACACCCAGACAGTTGGGTCCCAAAACTCTTATGCCAGCTTTTCTGGCTATAGTTGATACCTGATTTTCAAGCTCACTGTTTCCTATTTCTCTGAAACCCGAGCTGATTATGATTACAGCCTTGGCTTTCTTAGTAGCTGCTTCTTCCATTATGAAGGGGACAATCTTTGCGGGTACAACAATCACAACGAGTTCCAGTTCTCCCGGAATTTTGGTTATGGAAGAATAACATCGTGTTCCTAGAATGAAATCTTCGTTTGGGTTAACTGGATAAATTTCTCCCCTGAAAACTCCTCTCATTTTGTTTTCGGCAAAATTTTTAAAAATAACATGCCCCGCTTTTTCTATCTTTTTTGTAGCTCCAACAACTGCGACTGAATGGGGCTTGAAGAAGGCATCTAACTTCTTTATTGCTTCCTTCATCGGCTCTTCCCAACATTTTCTAAGAATAGCTTATGGGTTTATGTTTTGCGATCTTTGCATTCTCAAACTAACATTGATCAACAGGCTTCAATTTCAAATAATTCTCCGTGCTGTTCTTCTGTGGAAATGCGTAAGAAGCGCGCACACACACGCGGTTGCAGGTAGCATAGCAGGTGCTGTTACACCAGCTAAAATCAACAACGCGGTAGTTACAATTGACGAAACCGCAAGACCGAGTCGCTTATCATGCGGAAACATCTGCTGATCGCTGTACTTCTAACAATAACGACAGGCATACTCGCCGGAATTTTCGTGAACGTCGGCGTGTAAAGATAGATTTTCAAAATTAGTATTCGGTTTTCTTTCTTAGGTCCTTTACCCTATTTGCCTTTCCTATGAATCTCGGAAGTGAACCGAATGGAACAATCTCAACATCGGCTTTCACGCTAGTTAGAGATTTGACAGAATCAGAAATTGCCCGGCAAAGCCAATTCAGTTTTGTCAAGTCTCCGCCAATTTTTTTGAAGAGTTCCTTCGTTGGTTCCACTCTAAGAATCATGACATCGAGTTCTTCTGGCCTGTTAACGATAATCTCATAGTTTTGTGAGGCTCCTTCCACCATCAAGAGTGCGTGTTCTACTGTTGAGGGCCAGAACTTTGCGCCTCTCACTTTAAGCATGTCGTCGGTTCTTCCAATCACGCGACCCATGCGAGCAATTGTTCGCCCACATCCACATTCCTCTCTGAAAAGCCTGGTTAGATCGCCTGTTCTGAAGCGCAATCGAGGCGTGGCTTCTCTTGTGAGGGTTGTCAAGACAAGCTCGCCTGTTTCACCTTCGTCTACGTGTTCACCAGTTGATGGATCTACAACCTCGGCGAGAAAGTGGTCCTCATAGATATGTAGACCGTTATGCTTAGGGCACTCTACAGAAACTCCTGGTCCGATAATTTCGGAGAGACCGTAACAGTCGAAGACCTCAATTCCCAAGAGTTCTTCAATTCTCTGCCTAAGCTCTTCTGAATAGGCTTCAGCTCCGAACATGCCGATTCTCCATTTCAATTCTTCCTTTGGTTCTTTTCCAATTTTTTCACGGAAATATTCTCCAAGATGTGCCGCATAAGTAGGTGTGCAAGCTAAAATTGTTGTTCCATATTCTTTGGCAAGTCTTATCTGGCGCTCTGTTTCACCAGATGAGATAGGCAGAACTGCCAGTCCGAGTTTGATGGCTCCGTAGTGAAAGCCCAGTCCGCCCGTGAAGAGACCATATCCATAAGCATTTTGAACAATATCGCCTTTCACCGCGCCTACTGAGGCGTAACTTCTTGCCATAACAGTTGACCAAACTTCCAAGTCGTTTTTGGTATATGCACATGTGGTTGGGTGGCCTGTGGTTCCTGAACTTGCATGGAGTTCCAAAACGTTGTCTAAGCTGGTTGCGATCATGCCGTAAGGATAAGTGTCCCTTAGATCTGTTTTTACGGTGAAAGGAATTTTTGTCAAGTCTTCGAGGGTTTTGATTTTGCTCGGGGCTATGCCCATGTTTTTAAATTTGTGCTTATATGAGCGGACGTGGCCATAGCAATAATGGACGATCTTTCTGAGCCTTGTCGCCTGCAATTTTTCGAGTTTTTCCTTGGGCATTGTTTCGTACTTGGGTTCAAAAATCCAGCCATCTTCTCGTCTCTTCATTATGGCCAATCCTCACTTGCATAATTTCATAAGCAGACTAATTAAAACTGTTGGATACGTTATTGACTCTTTGGTTGCCTCTCCAAGTTTGCTTTGCCGAATTTTCTTATTCTGATGACAGCGACTTATCAAATACAAAAAGAGATACAGACTGGGTTCATTGGCACTTTTGTCTCTTAATTCTCCTAACAATGACTATGGGTTTATGTTCTATAGCCGTGAGCATTTCCCAACTCACCGCGGTCAACGCCACTTTAAATTTCTCAGTCATATCCCACACTGTTCTCCCCGCGCCGAAGCCCCTTAAACGGTTTGCGAACTCAGCAATCTCTAACGCTTCTTCAACGGACATTCCGCATCCGGCCACAGCTAGAGGCGTTGCTCTTTTCTTGAGTTTGAACATTCTTCCAAAGAGATAGGAAATCACTCCTCCAGTGGAGATTATACCTTTCATTGGTTTTGGGCGGGGGGTGAAGTGGAAGTTTCTGAAGGAGTATGTTTTATCCGTGTCTATGATGATTACGTAAATTTTCTTCTTCAGCCTGAGCCAGATTTGGTGGCGGACTATATTGGCAACTTTGTCAGCGTTTTTCAATGGTAGGCTTACGTAGGAATATGGTAAATTACTTCCATCAATTCCTCCTTCGGAACCGAACATTAGCGTTTGTAAGAAGCCGACATATTGCAACGCAACTTGTTTATGGTGACTACCCAGTCTCGGTGGATATTTCCGGAGTCTTTGTAATGTTTTTTCTCTAAGATGGCATAGTCGTCCTAAGAATTGGCCCCAGACTATTTGCATCCAGAACTTAGAGATCATTTTAGCGCTTAGGCTAGGTTTAACAGTGCTTTCGTCAACGATATTGTTCAAGGCTGTCGAAAGCGCCTTTTCTGATAAGACAATGAAATCTTCCTCGGCCAATTTCGCTTTTACGCCTTTGATTATCTCTTCTAGGTAATTTTCGCCTGGTTTCCAGTATTTTGTAGTTACAACCCGTGCTTTGTATTTATCCATTTGTATACAACAATGCTCCGATGGTAAATTTTTGTTTATCACTAGGAAAGCATAACATTTAAACTAGAAGTTATCTTCTTATCTACGGTTCATAAGGGAAAAAATTGCTACTGCACTAGATTATTACTACGGCCAATGATAAGAGCAGAGTTTGAATTTTTGCCCAAGCGCACGAGTCATTCCTCTTTGGTTGCGCAACTCTTAGAGATGCTTACTTCAAGTTTACATGTCTAGGAATTTTTTCCTAATTTCTGCGACGTTGCATTCCTGTGGTTTCATTTTTCCTTCAGGGCAGTAACCCATTTTGACACGTGAAGGCCTAGCGTTCTCAAATAAGGCTGGTGTAGCCTAAAAGTAGGTGGATCCGTAGCAAACCATGTATTGATTCTTGCTTATGCTGATTGGCTTCCCTTTTCATGGCCAGCGCGCGCGCTAAAAATATCCACGAAACAGGCAGAAAAGGCTAAATGAAGATGGTGCTCCGGCCGGGATTTGAACCCGGGTCGGTGGCTTTCTTTCACTTACGCGGCGTCGAGAGGCCACTATACTTGACCGGACTATACTACCGGAGCCTTGGACTAGCGTACTGCGGTCATTTCCTTTTACGGTAGATGACCACGCCATCCTTATCGCTGAACCACACATATTCAAAGCCAGCCTCGATTAATTTGCTTTCCTCTTCTAGGTCTCTGGCGTGCGCTACATGCCACTCGTCGGATTCAAAGTTGATCAGTTGAGTGTACATATCGGTGTTTTCAAGTTTCTTGTGTCCAAGCAGTTGCTGTACTCATTTGATGTTCTTGGCCCGATGATATTCCATGGTCGCCTTCCAGTGGCGCAACGTGTGAAGGTGGATCTGTTTCAATCGAGGGTTCTGAAGAGTCAACGCTATTCGGCGCCGTTGCTTGTAGAAGTTTCTCCGTATCGTCTAAGGTTTCGTGTTGAATATGAAATCGCCTGTTTTTGGCATTGCGTTGATCTTAGCGATTGTCTTAGGTGACACTTTAATGATCCTAGCCATGCTTCCCTTAACCGGGTGGTTTATTCGTATAGTGCAAGATTTTTCATAAACCTCTGTCCACTGGAGTTTCACGGCTTCTGCAGTTCTGGCACCAGTTCCTTCAACACCTGTAAGAATGTGGCTGTTTTCCTTCTGCAACCCGCGATGAGCTGATTGATCTCCTCTTCTGTTGGAATGAATGGCAGTTTCCGTTCTACTCTTGTTCTCGATGGCTCCCATGGAATCTTGAAAGTTCTCGCGAAACTTTGATAGGCGACAACGAAAACGCGCTTGTTGTTATCCGTCCAAGTGCTTGTTGCCAAAACTGTTGAAACGCTGTCAGGGTCCGTAAGCTTGACGCCTTTCCTTGACTAGGTGTTTGAGCCTGAGGACACGTTGGGTGATAGTTGATTCCGCTAGGCCTCGTTTTTTGGCTTGCCAGGGATAATCTAAGATGAGGGCTGAAATTGGTGAAATCGCTGTGCCTCCCGCAGGCCCGCTTGTCGTTTCTCTTGTTGTTTCCAAGCTTACCGCCTGGGGCAAGTTTTTCGCTTCGCCATTTGAAGCGCTGACTTGCCAAACTTCACTATGGGCTTTTGCGCTTTTTAAATCCTGCTTTTTCTCAACGTCTAAGCTGAAACGATTTCCGCAATTACGGCATGGCGCGCGCTATTATGGGCGTCATTTTTTCCTTTTTGTATTTAGTCTCTAATGGCCTCGCGCGCGTGGTATGGGCAATGTGTCAACTTTCAGAGCGAACCCCCCTTATGGGGTATGTTCGCGCTGATTGCTGTCTGGACGGCACCAGTTTAGTGCTGCCCGCGCGCTGCTACTATAGGAATAGCTTCAGACTCTTCGCGTGGCTCTCCTGCGATGGACCCATATGCTGATGGCGACTGGGTTTGCTGAACCTCCGCAAATCTAGTCTGGTCTTCGGTCACAATGAAATCAAACAGTTTTTTTATATCCTGCAATGTAGCCTTCTCATCGGACGAGGAAACCCGACTCGCCACCAAACGATGAGGGTAATAATACAGTGCAAACAAGCGTTCGCCTTTTGATGGTGTTGTTGATTTCTCCTCTCTGATTTCAAACCAAGTCATTTTTTCGCGTTCAAAAATTAGCTTCAGCTTACCTGCGAGTGCCAAATCAGAATCTATGAAAACCTGCTTTCCTTCTCTTTCTTTAGAATTCTGCAAATTAGTAGCGTATGCTATCGGAGTGTAGAAATATACCTCGCCTTTGAGTGGTTGTACGAACGTCACATCTTTTATCTGCCTTTTACTTTTTCCGAACATTTTAATTCTATAAACAGTGCCTAGCGTGTGCTTCTTATGAATTATGAATTTGGACAATAGATTTCATCTCACCAAAAGTTCATCCGACACGCCTTAACACGTTAGCCTATTTTACTAACCCGCGCGCGCTAATTCTGCGTTTTTCAATAGTTTTCCATGGTTTTTCTCTATTTCTTCTCCATTAACTATGAAGAATAGAAAGAGCATGAAATTTTCCTTAAAATGAAAAAGATAAAAAAAAGAGAAGCAATATTCATTGATTGAGCGCGCGTGCGCGCTAAAGAGGTGTTGAATTGACTCGTGTTCTCTTAGTAAACCCCTATGACAGAAGCGCGCTTAACAAGATATTAGGTATCAGAGCACCACCTTTGGGGCTAATGTATATTGCAGCATTTCTTGAGAGGGCTGGAGTGCCTGTTGATATTCTTGATGCCAACCTTAGCAACAAGACTTCTGAAGAGATAGCCCTTGAGGCAAAGCGTAGGAAACCTGAAATAGTAGGGTTAAGTGCCGTTACGCCAACCGTTAAGGCAGCCATGAAAATTATGAAGTCTATCCGCATGGTAATGCCTAACGTGGTGGGCATAATTGGTGGAGCCCATCCCACCTTTCTGCCAGCAGAAACCCTAGCCGATTGCCCTGAGCTTGATATTGTGGTGATGGGGGAAGGTGAGGAGACTGTGCTGGATCTGGTTAAGGATTTCGACGGATTCTCTTGGCAAAATGAGGAGGAAAGAAAAATAGGAAATAGCGGTATGCGTAAGTTAGCTGAACGTATCTCTAAGGTACGCGGAATAGCGTTCAGGGACCCTGAGAACCCAAGTTCGACGAGAATAACTCCCCCGCCCATTAATCCAGGATCTCGATAGTCTTCCATTTCCAGCTAGACACTTGGTGCCATTTAGCCAATATACAGTAAGAGACAGGAAGACGCCCATTGGTGGGATAATAACGAGCAGGGAATGCCCATTTGCTTGCGAGTACTGCTCCTCGTCTAGGATGGGGGGAATAGGCTTCAGGTGTCGCTCTGCAGCCAATGTTGTTGACGAGCTAACAATCCTTCACGAGGAATGTGGGCTGACGCAGATAGAGTTTCTCGATGACATATTTACATTAAACAAAAGAAGAGCTGCTCAGATAGCCTCTGAGATTAGAAGGAGAGGTCTAGATATCAGTTGGTCTGCATCCTCTAGGGTGGACACCATAGATAAAGGCTTAATCTTGAAGCTGAAAAGGGGAGGGCTGAATACTCTCTATTATGGCGTTGAAGCCGGTTCTCAAAGGGTCCTCGACTTGATGAATAAACGCGTCAAGCTCGAGCATATAAAGCATGCCTTCAGAGCAACGCGCGAGTGTGGAGTCGGAACATTGGGCTCCTTCATGTTCGGCTATCCTGGAGAGACTCTTGGTGAGATGCGGCAGACAATAGGTCTCTCCGTCCAGCTGAACCCCGACCTTGCCCAGTTTTCCATATTGACTCCCTTTCCTAGGACGCCAATATACCAGCGCTTGAAGGCGGCTGGGCTTCTTATGACTGAGGACTGGGACAGGTATACGGTGCTGGAACCGATTATTAGGTACGAAGCGTTCGGATACAGCGCCGAAAAGCTGAAGAGCATCCTAACCGAAGCTTATAGGCGATTCTACCTAAGACCGTATTATCTTGCGAAACATCTGGGGGAATTTCCACTTGTGCTTTGGACACTGTTTAGAGAATTTTACATTAGGTTGCAGGAACAATTGAGCAGACCTATAGCCTCTCTCCACGCGCTGAAAATGCGATATTGTTGCTAGCCCAAAAAGTTGTAAGCGAAAGATGTGATATTAAAAGCGCGCGCGGTGGTCACATATCCGTCTCTAGTAGGTAATCTCGATATAGTAGAAGTAAATACTATGCGATTATCTAGCTTCATATTTGAAATGTTATAGGTTCAAATAGCTTCGTATGCATATCCCACTTCTAGCGCGCGATTTTTTAGTTCTCCATACGCGCGCGCTATTAAAAGTTGCGCACGGATGAGACTAGTTTTAGACCAGTTTGTAGACCCATACGTTCATACCTCAAAAGGTTTACTGTTTGCTGGCTGACATGAGAGGGCAGCTAAGCGTGAAGAAGATAACGGCGTGTGCGAGGGGCACATTAGGACTGAGAGAAAAGCCTATCAGCCGCCTCCCACTGGTGGAAGCAGGGCTATTGCATCGCCGTCTCTTATTTTAGCGTTAAGCCCATCGGGCAGTTGAGAAATCGCGTTCCCATTAAGCGCCACTAGTATATGTCTATGAATTCTACCAGTTACGGTATCAAAAACAGCACTGGAAACCCCATATTTTTCAGCGAATTCTTTCAATATTTCTTCAACTGTAGCGCCATCTTCAGCGCTAAGAACAATTTCTCTAGTTCTAATTTCATCCCTTAAGCGACCAAAAACCTTAATAATTATCGTCAACAAATTTTAACCTCACCCGAAGATATAGTAGTAAGGTATTTAAACAATTTGATAGTAAAAAAGGAGGGAAAATGAAATGCCTTATGCGTATGTTGGTAAGCTTTTGTCTGTGGATCTAACGACAGGTGCGCAACGAAGTGAACCTCTAAACCTTGATTATGCCAGAAAGTTTATAGGCGGCAAGGGTCTGGCAGCAAGATACCTATTTGACCTACTTAAACCAGGAACAGATCCGCTGAGTCCTGAAAATGTCTTTATAATCATGACGGGCCCTCTTACAGGCACAATGGCCCCAGCTTCGGCAAAATATTGCGTCGTTACAAAGTCTCCACTTACAAATATATGGCTAGATACTCATGCGGGTGGATATTTCGGTCCTGAATTGAAATACGCTGGACTGGATGGTGTCATAATAACTGGCAGGGCTAAGGAACCCGTGTATCTTTACATTGAGGATGGAACCGCGCAGATTAGAGACGCAAAGGGGGTTTGGGGAAAAACTACCAGCGAAACCGACACAGCGATAAAAGAAGAACTGGGGGACAATATGGCAGTAGTAATGTGTATTGGCCCCGCAGGTGAAAAACTCGTGAAACTTGCTAATATTTCATCGTGTTATAGGCAACACGGAAGAGGTGGAGCCGGAGCAGTGATGGGATCAAAGAATTTAAAGGCAGTGGCCGTTCGAGGCAGCGGTGGGGTGACCGTAGCATATCCAGAAGAATTCCTCAAAGCCTGCCAAGAAGTCACGAGGAAACATATATGTGAAGACCCTAACGCTGAGTTTGGAATAAAGTGGGGTTCGCCATCAATTTTGTGGTGGACACAAGAGTCAGGAACTCTGCCAACGAGAAATTATCAGGATGGACAATTCGAAGGGGTGCCGAAAATAGATGCCACCGCTGTTTTGAGCATTACCACTAAAAGGCATGCTTGCGAACAATGCCCAATTTGTTGTAGCAATTACGTAACCATTACTTCAGGACCCTACGCTGGTACCAAGGTCGACGGACCTGAGTACGAGACTTTGACCTTTTTGGGGGCAGACTTGGGTATTGATCGCCTTGACGCTATAGCCAAAGCACATCTCTTGTGTGACGAATTTGGTTTGGATGCCATGTCAACAGGGGCAACAATAGCCTTTGCTATGGAGTGTTATGAGAGAGGAATCTTGACTCCAAAAGAAACCGAAGGCATTGAACTAAAGTTTGGTAATCACGAGGCATTATTGGCGATGATAGAGAAAATTGGAAAGAGAGAAGGCTTGGGTAATATCTTAGCTGAAGGATCAGCGAGGGCTGCAAAAACCATTGGGAAAGGCTCCGAAAGATATACAGTTCACGTCAAGGGACTCGAGTTGGCAGCTTATGATCCAAGGGGTTCTCCTGCGATGGGGTTATGCTACGCTACAGCAGATAGAGGAGGTTGCCATCTGCGGGGTTGGCCGATAGGAGTCGAGGCAATGGGTTCTACTGGCTCTTACTGGATGGGACCAGCTCTCGAAATTGACAGATGGGGCACGAAGAATAAGGCTCAACTTGTTGCTAACCAGCAAAATAATTATTATGCTAAGTTTTCCCTTGAAATCTGCGATTTCGGCATCTGGGAGGATGAACCTATGTCCTATTTATTGTGGACTGCAACGGGCTTTGATGAATACAGGGATGTCAACGCATTCGAATTAGCAGGAGAAAGGATAGTTAACATGACTCGAGTCATCAATGTGCGGGAAGGGGTAACGGCAAAGGATGACACATTACCAACAAGGATATTTGAAGACCCAGTTAAGACAGGCCCCGCCAAGGGCCACGTAGTAAAACGTGAAGATTTCAAGAAAATGCTTGATGAATACTACACACTGAGAAGATGGGATTCTGAAGGGAGACCAACTGCAAAGAGGCTCGAAGAAATTGACATGAAGGATGTCGCGCTGAGACTGCCGTGGATTAAACCTCCAAAAAAGGAAGCGTGATATATATGCAAAAAACTCTTGTTGTGAACCTTGACTTATGTAATGGTTGTAAATTATGCGAACTCGCATGCTCGTTTGAAAAAACCAAAGAATTTAGTCCAACGAATTCAAGAATTAATGTGCACGTATGGCCAAAAACCGCTGAATTTGTACCAGTCGTATGTCACCAATGCGACCCCGCACCATGCATGAAAGCCTGCCAAGTACCTGGCGCCATGATAAGAGATTCAGAAACTAACGCTGTAATAATAAATCCAGCTGAATGTATCAACTGTGGAGTATGCATGACCGCTTGTCCTTACGGTGGAATCGGATTAGATAAAAAGAGATTAGTCTTCAAGTGCGACCTTTGCAAGGGAGAGCCGAAATGTGTTGATGTTTGCCCGCCAAAAGCCATCATTTGGGCGAAACCTCACGTAGCCTCTAATGCAATTAAACGTATTTCAGCTGATAAACTCAGAGTGGCTTCCAAACTGCCCGTTAAGTAGAGTAACAATGTTTATTTAGGGCAATCTGTCGTCGAATGTGTAAATAGCGCGCGCTAGGGTTGAGAACGAGGAGCAAGCCTTGGGTTTGAGGGCGCACGCTATCTCTTTTTAGGCGGATATCAACCAAGAGACATTGAGTTTGTCTGTGCCTTCGATATTGAAGCGCGCGCGCTCGAAAGGTGGGCAAAGCCCTGTTCGAGGCCTTTTGCGCTGAACCCAGCAACACACTAGCGCGCGCTGTTCTTCCTAACATTATATAAGCATTTAATTCCACTTCGAGCGGCGACCCGGGTATTTCCATGTCTGGCACGTGCCTAAAATTATCTTCCGCTTCATAATCTTTCAATAATTCTCCAATTTTGAAAGCTTCCTGCCCGTGGGTCACGATGTCAATATCCGTGGATTTACATCAACGCCCTGCAATGCCAAATTGACACTTAGCACGCGCCATACTAAACAAAATTTAGTTGGGCTTGGTTAAGCTGATTCTCTTTATTGGTATTCCCACTGAGGGAAATGCTTCGAAAAATGGCTTTGGATCAAGAGCCTCAGATGGTACCACGCCTTTCTGAACTATTTTCCTCCGAGCTAGCAACCCTGTGTAAATCACCGCAGGCATGGCCGTTAAGTATGTTGTGCCTGTGCACCCAAATTTTTTCGCGGCCTCTTGATGATCCATTTGAGTATATTCAAAAAAGTGCACTTTGCGATTGTTTTTACTTCCGACGACTTCAGCCCCAATACATGTTATACCCTTAGCTTTCCCAGCCAAGTCTGATGGGTCAGGTATTAATGCTAAAACTAAATCTCTAGGGGCTACTTTAGCAACTTTAACTTTTACCTCATCTCTTCTGTTTAGACCCAGAAGCTTGAAAACCTCAAGTACCTTATATACCTGCGGGTGAAGCGCGTACTTGAAGTCCACAGTTCGCAAACCCTTCTTATTGAGAAAGTGTGGGAAAGTCTCAATTTCGTCGTGATGAATGTACCAAGTTTTTAGTGGGCCGAGTTCCTCTGGAAAATTGAATGTTTCCTCGCCTGAGAGTGGTTCAAGATGCTCATACCGTCCGTTTCTGTAAATTTTAACTGGGCAAAGGCATTCATCAATGAGTGTAGCAGGATTGAATAGTGGGGAGAACCCGTATCCCTCTACAACCACACTGCCACCGCCGTAGCACTTGATGTGTAGCTCATTAAGCTCGTCAACATCGTCGTAGGCTTTACGGGCTATTAAGCCCATAATTCCTGGAGAAACCCCTAAGCCTATGACTGCGAGAAGCCCTCTTGCGATCCATTTACCGCTCAGAGCAAGCTGCTCCTTAATATCGGGTGTGCCAAGGATTTCCCTAGGCCCGCCTCCTACAAAGTCCATATAGTTAGAACCGGCATTAAGCGCGGCATCCATTATTTCTAGATTGTAGTCGGCGACGGTTGCGTTAATGATCAGGTCTTTTCCTTTTACAACTTCGGCTAATGACTCTCTATCGCTAGCATCTACTTTTTTCACACATACTGCACCAGATTTGATTTTACTTTTCAACTCTATGGCTCGTGCCTCATTTATATCAGCTAGTAGTAAACTATCAACGTAGTTTGACTTCGCAAGGAAGCGTGCAACGGTACCGCCGACAGCTCCGACTCCTAGAATGGTGACATTCATTTCTTAGCACTCCCTGTAAAGTTATTACGTTTTACTACTATTGGCTAACTTAAAGTTTTCGTGCTGCCAAAAAGGTTTTCCAAACTTATTCTATCGCGGGAAAACGCGCCCGTTTAATGATCTTCAATCGGCTGATCATAAAATCGGATGAATCCTTCTATATCAGACTTTTTCAAATCCTCAACTGAAGGAAATTTTCCAGATCCTTATGTGCACTAAGTTTAGCGTTAGAAACTCGGTTAAAATTTCTGTTAAATACCATTGCCCTATCTAGATCATAAATTGGTAAACCTAAATCTTTTTTTAAAAGATACTCCATTACATTTCGTATGGTGCCGTTGCAATGGAACAACTCGCAGATTTTACTCAAGAGGCAAAAAGAATTGTTGAACTTGCTAAAAAGAAAGGCATTATACTCAGAGTTATGGGTGCGTGTGCTGTAAGGCTTCACTGCCCTAAATACGAACATTTACATAAGAAAATGGGGAGAGAACTTTCCGACATAGACTTTTTTAGTTATAGTAGATTCAAGTCTGACATGAAAAAATTCTTCGAAGACATCGGCTACAAGCCAAGAGATTATATGGCCAGATATTGGGAACGTGCTAGATTGTTGAGAGAAATTTACGATGATGAGAGAAATAAAAGAGTTGTAGATGTCTTCTTTGACGAACTCTCGATGTGCCATACAATTAACCTTAAGGGAAGGTTGGAGCTAGATTACCCAACAATCACTCTAAGCGACATACTGCTGGAGAAGATGCAGATCGTTAAATTAACTGAAAAAGACGTTCAGGACACCATTATCCTACTTCGAGAACATGAGGTTGGAGGAAGTGACGAAGAGACGGTGAACGGAAAGTACATAGCCAAGTTGCTGTCAAACGACTGGGGGTTCTACTACACCGTCATCACGAACTTGAACCGAGTTAAGGAACTATCGAAGAAGTATGAAGCCTTAACTCAGAAGGACTGTGATGATATTTCTATGAAAGTTGATGCGCTAATTCAGCATATCGAAAAAGAGCCGAAGTCTTTGAAATGGAAGGTGCGTGAAAAAGTTGGCACGCGGAAGAAGTGGTACACTGAAGTGGAAGAAGTGGTCTTACCTGGCACTCCCACAAGATCCTAGCTAACTTTGGCATAGCTGGCGATTTGTACATGAATAACACTTTTTGGATAAAAAGAGGGAAAATAAGAACTATTCTGCTGGAATTTCCTTGTATACTATGCCGACGTCGATTCCTTGGCTTTTCCTAATCGCTTTCATTATGAAGTAAAAGATTATTACAGCTACGTAAACTACCACGAAGTACCATAATGAAGTTGGATTGTTAACTCCAAATGTTGGGTCTACAGCCCACCAATAATAGCAGTAGAGGAAGTAACCAATTGTGATGACAGCAGCGATTGAAATTAGTGGAATTTTCCCTATACGATATTTTGAGGCTGCCGAAGCTTTCCATTCCTCTCGCCTTACGAAGGGGAGAAGCATGCTAGCAAGCGCAGTTCCTATGAAGGACAAGATCAGAACCGCTGTACCTATGAGCGTGAGGGTTATGAACCCGGGAACATAGAAGTAAAGGTAAGATTGAATAAGGGCCAGCACAGTTAACACCGCGAGAGCGACGAGCGGAACTTTATTTTTTGTTGATAATCTCGCTAGCGGAGCAGGCAGTATCCTGTCATATGCCATAGAGAAGAGTATTCTGATAGCTGGAAGGTAAGTGCAACCGAGTCCATGTACAATCATGATGTAGTAGAAACCAAAAATTGCGACAATTAACATAGGAATTACGTTTCCAGTCAATGTATACAAATAGAGCGTTGGAAATGGCCATAATGGCATAGCAGCCATAGGGGTCCAATAGTAAACAGCCTCGCCAAACAGGAAATTAGCCGATTGGAAGAATTGATAGCCGGTGAGCCGTATCCATAACAGGAGGAATATGATCATTAGGGCGTTGTTGAAAAGGTTGCTACCTGCCATGCTCCAAAAGCTTACCTTCATCTCTCTTGCACCCTTTACTTCTCCATACATCGGCGCGCCCCACATACACCAGCTATTAGCATAAGCGACCAGAGCGAGAAGCGGCAGTGTAGCTGGCAAATTCCATTCCCATTCTCCTGGAAATGTAACACCCAAACCTGCTACTTCATCGATTGCTGCTTGATAAGCATTAGTCAAGCCAAATTTTGTTGCCATAAAGGAATTGTAAGTAGATATGAAACTACTTTGATTGTAGGCCCCCATAATCACTATACATATGACAAAAGCTACCAACCCGCCAAGGATATAAGAGCTGCTAAAAAATCGGCCACACCACTTCATTCCAAGAATGATGAGCAACCAAGGAACGAATACAAAAAGCAAGGAACTAAAGAAAAGACCGTCCGGCGTCATGAACCAGAGTGCAAGATTCAGATTTCCAAAGGCAAGTGCTATTGGTTGAAGGAATAAACCCGACAATGCAGGCGCGAGGAGGGCATCCCACAGCATCACAACGATTACCCAGCCTGTGAGAACAAGTGTAAAACCGATTACCGGCCAGCGAAGTATTCGAGTCATCCAAATGTATTCTCCACCAGCACGAGGCATGGTAGTCACGAGACTAGAGTAGACAAAGGCTTGAAAAATCGAAAAGAAGGTGCTAATTATTATTGCTGGTATGAGGTGACCAGTAGCCCAGAAGGCTACATACAAGATAACAAAGGATGTGTAATATCCTAGAAGAGGATTGCCATACGAATTAAACGAAAAGACATCTAGGAACCCCCATGTCCTTACGAGTCCAGTTGCCTTCCTAAGAAATACTACCTCTTTTTCTTTCTCTTCACCCACAGAACATCACTTCTTTTCCTTACTTATAGCGCGCAATGGCGCGACTTCCTAGTTTTACGTAAGACATATATAACGTTTTTGCTTAATCTTTTTTGGTGATGGAGAGGTAGACCATGATAACTCGCGTCTTCTATGCAACGGATGTTCATGGATCTGAAAAGTGTTGGATTAAATTCGTCAATGCTGGCAAATTCTACAAAGCGAACGCCATCATTCTTGGAGGCGACATGACAGCTAAACGGATAATCCCAATTATGCAGCAAGGATCTGTCTATGAAGCGTTTTTTGAGGGAAAGAAGTGGTCATCCCCTGCTGACAAGGTGGATGAACTCGAAATGATGATTAGAAATAAGGGATACTGTACTTATCGCACTACCCCAGACAAGGTAGAAGAGTTAACCCATAATGCCAAAAAGAGAGATGAACTCTTCCTTGAGTTAGCGACCGATACGGTGCGAAGATGGATGAGAATTGGCGATGAACGATTGAAAAACACGAACATAAAATGCTTTGTGTGCCCTGGCAATGATGATGTGCCTGAAATTGATCAAGTCATAGAAGAATCCGAGTTTGTTACAAATGCCGGAAATAAAGTGGTAATGATCGATGATAATCACGAAATGATAAGTCTAGGATGGTGCAATCCAACACCATGGGATACTTATAAAGAATGCAGTGAAGAAGAGTTATACAAAAAAATTGAGAATCTGGTCTCCCAGCTCAAGAGCGTAGCGAATAGCATTTTTAATCTGCATGCTCCTCCATACGGGTCAGGACTTGATAGTGCTCCGGAAAGTGATGCTGCTACCAGAAATCTTGTTCCGGTTGGCAGTACTGCGGTCGGAGATGCTATCCAAAAACATCAACCCTTACTTGGGCTGCATGGACACATTCACGAAGCTAGAGGTTTTACAAAAATTGGCTGCACCTTGTGCGTCAATCCAGCCAGTTCTTACGAGCGGGGAATATTGCTCGGCGTCCTAATCAATTTAGACGAGAAGAGTATTAAGAGTTATATACCTGTGGTAGGATAAACCCCATTTTCAATTCATTTCGTAGACATGGGCCGCGTGGATCCCTAAAGTTTACTGTTCACTTCATTGCACAAAAGAAAAGCGAAGCGAGAAGAGCACGCGCGTTTAGGCCAATTCGCATCTGCTGCCAGGCGATGCTTCCCACCTATAACGTTTGCATGCTTGTCCACAAACATCGGGTAAAGTCTTCCAACTCATTTGGAGGAAAGCCTCAACTCTGAACTTATTTTTCCTTCACTCACCGCAATTTCACCGCAGATTTTTAAAGTTAAGAAGGAAAATCACTTGCGCGCGTCCATAGTTTAGGTCTAATGCAGATAAAAATAGTGGTTGCTAGGGAGAAAAACTGGGGTGAGTTTATTCTTCGCCTTCTGCCTCGCTTGGCGGTGCTTTTCCTGGGGCTTCTCTCGGTTTTGTGGCTGCTATGACATCATCTATGCGTAGTATCATGGCTGCAGATTCTGCGGCTGATTTTATTGCTTGTTCTTTGACTATTACTGGCTCGATTACTCCCTTTTCGTAGGTGTTTTCGACCTTTCCTGTGAAGACGTCTACTCCTTTATATTGGCTGCCGTCCGCCTTTTCGTGGGCCGCTCTGAGCTCCACAATTATGTCTATTGGTTCCAGTCCAGCGTTCTCCGCCAGCGTTCTCGGTACTGTCTCAACCGCGTCAGCGAAGGCTTCTACTGCCAGTTGTTCCCTTCCGCCAACTTTTGTGGCGTGTTTTCGCAGTTCTTTAGCTACTTCAACTTCTACTGCGCCGCCGCCCGCAACTATCTTGTTGTTTTCTACCACGTCAGATACCACGGATAAAGCATCATTCATTGCTCTTTCTGCTTCGTCAACCATCCTTTCAAGCCCAGCTCGGATTAGTATTGCAACTGAATGTGGATCCTTGCACTTTTCCACGAAAATCATTTTATCCTCGCCTATCTTTCGTTCTTCCACAAGGCCTGCTGCGCCTAAATCTTGAGAGGATAAGTCGCCGAGGTCTGTGATTATCCTTCCACCTGACGCCCTTGCCAGCTTCTCCATATCTGACTGTTTCACTCTTCTTGCTGCTATTATTCCTTCTTTTGCGAGGAAGTGTTGAGCCATGTCATCTATGCCTTTCTGACAGAATACGACATCTGCGCCTGAAGCCTTAATTTTGTCAACCATTTCCTTCAGCATCTTGGTTTCCTGATCTAAGAAGGCTTTCATTTGCGTGGGGTCACGTATTCTAATCTCAGCGCTGAACTCTGTTTTTTCAATTTCCAGTGGGCAGTCCAGAAGTGCAATCTTTGCGTCTTCCTTTTTCTTTGGCATCCCTGAATGAACAACTTCCTTGTCCACTATTATTCCTGTGACCAGCTGGGTTTCGAAGAGGCTTTTTCCAGTTTTCTTTACGAGTTGGATGTTGTCTATGTCTGCTATTTTTTTGTCTCCGCGTTGTTCAACAATTTGTTTAACGGCGTCTATGGCGATTTCTGCTAGGTGCTCCTTAGCTGGGCCTACGGCTTTGCTTGCCATGGATGTTAGTGCAACTCTTCTTAATGTTTCACGGTCTTCAATGTCAACTGGCACTGCAGTTTTGTTTACAACTTCGATTGCTTTTTGGGCTGCTTTGCGATATCCGCTCACCAGTATTGTTGGGTGAATGTTCTGGTCCAGCAGTTCTTCTGCTTTTTTAAGAAGCTCGCTTGCGAGAACTACGGCAGTTGTTGTTCCGTCACCTACCATGTCATCTTGAGTTTTTGCGATTTCCACCATCATTTTGGCTGCAGGATGCTCAACTTCCATTTCGTTTAGAATTGCTGCGCCGTCGTTTGTTATTGTTATGTCCCCTATGCTGTCGATGAGCATTTTATCCATGCCGCGTGGTCCCAATGTGGTCTTCAAAACTTCTCCGATTACGCGAGCTGCCATTATGTTATTTCTCTGGGCTTCTTTTCCTCTGCTTCTGCTTGTCCCCTCTTTAAGGATTAAAACTGGTTGTCCTGAACCTGTCGTCGTTAAGTAAGCCATACAAACCCTCCATTTTATGTTAAACCGTTGTTTTCCTAATCGGAATAAGCAAAAATGCACGCAAATATAAACTTTTTTCTTTCAAATCACACAATCAAAGCGCAACAGTTTAATTTTTGGCTTACTGTCTTCTATTACAGTGGTTGACCTT
>CAZDZM010000004.1:0-45299 GCA_964509945.1 uncultured Candidatus Bathyarchaeia archaeon | reverse complement strand
CCAACCAGAAGAAAACGCGAAGCTCTCCGAGTACTTTGAGGAAGCTAACAAACTAAGCTATTAGCGCGCGCCATATGCTTCGGAGCATACCGAATAAGCGCGCGCGCCAAATCCAAACCCAATTTAACAGCCTCAGCAATACGACAAAACCGCTAGAAGTTCGTGTATGAGATCTTGCACTGCTCCAAGAGAGGGCAGCTCGATCCATGAGTCAACGGTTTAGCGTTCTGAACAACTCAGCGTGTCTTGCTTTAACGTGATCGATCGTGCACTCTGGACAGTATGGCTTTCCCTCATGGACAAAAACCTCTTCATCTTTTATTTCATCATTACACTCGGTGCAACGAGTTTTTCCCAATATAACCACCTATCCTGAATTCGTAATTCTGACAAATCCGAGAATTAAATATTTCGCATATATAGAGGCTATCGTAGACTAGGAGATAAAATAGAAGGCAGTTGACCTCGAACGCTTTGAAGAAACGAGGCAAGTAGGACTAAATTTTGACGCGCGCTTGCGCGCGCCGTAGGTTTCTAAGTACGTTTGAAGGAAGGAAGGAGCTAAATTTAATCCCAAACCCAAACCCAAACCCAAACCCAAACCCCAACCCCAACCACCCCAACCCCAACCCCAACCCAAACCTAAGAAATTCTCCTCCACAAGTTATAAGAAGGAAGAGAACCAAAAATATGATTTTGCGTTTTTGTTTATGCGGGAGGTGAGAGAGTTGAAGTTTGGTGATGTCGTCACTGCAATAGCATCGCTAACCGTAATCATGGTCTTCATCTCCGGTCCCCTAACGTTAGTTTTGACTCCGGCTCTGGGCAAGTTCAACGCATTCGAGCTCAGCGGGTTTGTCTCCTTCATCCTCAGCCCCCTCATCGTCGGCTACATCTTCGCTCGCCAGATCTGGGAAGAAAACAGAACAAGAACAATAGCGAAAATAACCGTTATATTCACAGTTCTCGTCATGCTCATAATCCTCATGGAGAACGCTACAGTGGAATATGCTCCTATGGTCAGAGCAGACTATCTAAAAGCCAACCCCACAGCTACACCATCAGAATTCGACTGGTACAACATCGAATTAATGGCAATATCCTCGGAAGTCTTCCTCTCAGGCGTCTTTATGCTTGCTATCACTTTCATCGGCCTCTACATAGGCTCAATGCTAAAGAAGCCTACCAAGAGCCCAAAATAATCATTAACTATTCTTTGTGAAAACCGAGTGAAAAAAGATGCGAGCATCAATTCTCTTTCTTTGTCATCATAACTTTCCAACTAGCTAGTAACTTTGCAAAAATTGCCTAGCCTTTACATTAGTTTCTGCATAGAATTTTAATCCCCAAATCCAAAAGGGTAGCGCGCGCACAGCAGGTTCCAGAATCTTTGCAGCAAAGAAGAGAAAACTGTAAGCCTCAAATGCCAACCCGACAGCAGTAAACTAATTCTAAACCAAAATTAGCGCGCCCATCCACAGTTTACGGCGAACCCACAAAAATTCCAACACCAGAAAGTGTGCATGAAAGCCTGAAGACTCTGACTGAACACTTAGAAGAGAAGGAAATCAGCTATGTCGCAAGGTGCATTTGGACTTGGGTGAGGCGCTGGGTTTAAAAGTATGTTTTCCCTACTTTTTCCACTAAGGCGTGTAAGTATGACCGATGTTAAAGCCATCAAAGTCAGCAAAGAAACATACGCCAAACTCTGTGAAATTGCAGGGGAGCTACAAATTAAACTGAAAAGACCCGTATCCATAGAGGAAGCAATGAAACACTTGATAAGGCTAAGGGAAAAGGGAGTGAAAATAACCGATCTAGCCGGTTCTTGGAACGTAACCGACGCCGAAATCAGAGAAATAAAAGCCTCAATCAAAGGGGCTTGGAAAAAATGGAAACCACCAGAACTGTAATCGACACCGATATACTAATAGACCTCTTACGGAACGTGAAAAAAGTTGTTGCTTTCTTGACTGAAATTGAGCAAAGAGGAAGCCTACTATCCACCACAGTCATAAACGCATTTGAACTACACTACGGCGCCCACAAATCAAGGGAACGTGAACAAAACCTGCTAGCAGCAAGAAAACTGCTAAACCGATTAATCCTCCTACCACTAGAACTCAGATCCGCCGAAATAGCTGGCCGCATTTACGCCGAACTGGAAACAAAAGGACAAGCAATTGGGCTGAGAGATGCCCTAATAGGAGCAATCACCCTCAAAAGAGGGTTCACCATCGTCACCAGAAACGTGGAACACTTCCAAAAAATAACTGGCCTAACGGTCATAAAAGCTCCCTAACCCGTAAGAGGCGGACGGTTCCGGTCTGAACCCAAATTCTATCATGCTCTTCTCACCTTCCCGCCACCAAAAACTCCAGCCCACGCTGTATCACGGCAACTACAAAAGCGTGCATTTGTGCATCTTTTCAGCTATTTAATCTGTTTCCTGTCTGGTTTGAAGACTTCAGCTTTTTCAGGGCTGATTCCATGCCACGCGATTTTGTATCCAAGTGCTTCCAAGATGCTCGTTGCGTCCTCCACCCCTTCGGTTTCAGCAATCTTTGTTGCTTCTGGCAGGAACAGTTTACCCTTCTGGCTTATTTGCTCCTCAATCTTCTTTTCAACCTGCTTAAGCTTGTCTTTCCTCACTAGGCTCTTAGCTGTTAAAACGTAGCCCTTCGGCGGGTTCTCGGCTAAGACTGCTTTCACAGCTTCCAGGGATACACCGGTTCTGGCGGCAAACTCTTCATAGCTGATAACAGGTTCCGTGAACACTATGGAAAGGCTCTTCAAGAACTTTGATTGTTCAACTTGGGTTCCTCGAAAAGCTTCTTCCAAATAACGGATCACCGGGGCCAGGGGAATCTGATCTCTGTAATATATTATGTTCAGTCGTGGGTGCTCCTCCAAACCTGCTATCTTTTCGCAGGCCAAGTCTTCATTGACGATTACAAGCATGGCCACGCTGGTTTTCTTCAGCTTCTCTATCTTTCGCATAAGATACTCCAAAGTCCAGAACCCTACGACTTCAATGTAGACTTTACTGCCTTCTCTTTCAAGCGAAAAATCAGGTATAATCACCTGTTTGCCAGCCAGAACCGGCTCAGGCTCCCTCCTCAAAAGCCACGAGGACCTTAAGGCTTCAAACCGCGCAGCAAAATCCTCCTCAACAAGGCTGTCATAGGGGGCTTCTGGCAGATGCGGCTTCTTCAGGATTGAACCGTGCTTCCAACTTTCAATCTGGAATCGGCATATCTCGTTCGTGTATCTCCAGAGGATCTTCGCTTCAACAGTCCATTCCGGGTTGGCAACGATGACTGGCAGAAGCTTGGCAATGGCTGTCCCGTACCTTCTGGTCAGCTTGAAAAGGCTGGCAGGGCCGTCTATCTTCACTTGGAGCTTTCCATCTTGGTAAGCCTCGTATATCAACCCCAGCTTCTTAATCGCGAAAAAGATTCTTTGCCAGTTTCCTGAAGCCGTGAAGTTAAGTTCTGTCGAGTCGAAAAGCAGCGTCTGCGTCAGGGAAAGGTTATATTCTTTCAGCAGCTCCTCCGAGGATGGCGGATCAAACTTCTCAAGAACCAGCTCGCTTTCTAAGTCCGCATAAAGCGATTCCTCAACCCTTTCGGCGGGCATCTTCAGCTCCGACGCGATGGCTGCAATTATGCGGCTTCTCTGCTCAGGCGTTGTCGGCAGCCCAAGCTTTTCTGTTGCTTGGAAGATTTTTCTCCTCAAATCCACGGGGTTAATGCTTTCGGCACATTTGAAAATGCTTCTCCTGTCAAGCATAAAGGATAAGCCTCTGACAAAACGGTAGTCAAACCCCCTGTCCTCAAGCTCACCCACAAATTCCTTTACTGCCTTCTTCTTCTCGCCTACGTGGCTCTTGTAGGTCTCAACAATATTACCTGCAACTTCCAAGTTTTCTGCAGACAACTTCGCGTAACGCGGCCAGATCACGCCTTTTCTCTTAAAAACTGCCAACAGATCTGTTGGAAGCAACGTTTACACCTTACTCGTTTTCAGGCGTCGCCTTCGGCTTATTCCAACTTCCACCGTTTCTTTCGACACGATCTCCACAAGTCTGGCCTCTTTTCCCTCCACCTTCCTGAGCAGTCTCCCAAGCCTTTGAATGTATTCTCTCGTGCTTCCGGTCCCGCTCAGTATGAAGCCCACTGAAGCGTCTGGCACATCTACGCCCTCATCAAGAACTTGAGAAGTAACAATAGCCCTGTACTCGCCACTTCTGAAACTCTCCAGCATTTGGCGGCGCTCCTCCTTCGGCGTCTGATAAGTCAACGCTGGTATCAGAAACCTGCGACTAATCGTGTAAACCAAATCATTATGTAACGTGAAGATCAGAATTTTCTCATCTCGATAAGCTTCAAGCTGCTTAGCCAAAAAGTTCAGCTTTGCCCTTGAGTTCAGCGCCGTCTTCAACGCGCGGTTCCTGGCAAGAAGCGCTTCGCGTGCACGACGGTCCCTTCCAGTAAACATTATGAACTTCTGAAAGTCTTCAGCGCTTCTCAGAACGATTCCTTTCTCATTCAGGTAACTTCTGAAAACCCCCATCTCATTCTCGTAGGCATCCTGCTCATCAGGATCCAACTCAACAAGTATTTTCTCGTAAGTGTAAGGCGAAAGGTGTTTACCAGCCAATTCGTCAACGTTCACTTTGTAAATCAAATCTCCCACGAGGCTTGGAAGAAGCTTATGCCTCTCGTCGCTCCTTTCATAGGTGGCAGTTAAACCCATCCTGTAAGGTGCAATGTACAATTCAGCGATCTGCATGTAACTCGGCGAAGCCAAATGATGAACCTCGTCGAAGACTATGAACATGAACCTGTTTCCCAGCCATTCCGCCTGCAAATACCCTGAGTCATAGGTTGAAACAGTCACCATCCGCACAGTGTTTTCGCCTCCTCCAACGGCTCCACACTCCACCTTGAGCCATTCCTTAACCCTTTTTCTCCACTGATCTATCAAATCCAACGTTGGAACAACAATCAAAGTCTGCGTCTTCAGAAGATCAACCGCCTTCAAAGCTATGTAGGTTTTTCCAGCAGCCGTAGGCAAGACCAGAACCCCCCTCATACGTGCGCGGCGCCACCTGCTCAGCGCCTCCTTCTGATAAGGCCGAAGTTCAACGGTGCACTTCAAAGACTCAAGAGGCGGAAGGCTCTGAACCTCATCTCGATACTCAACTTCGCTCTCTTTCAAGTAGTCTAAAACATCCCTGTAATGTGCAGCCTTAATCCTGTAACAACCAACCCTGGGATCCCACTTGCCGTAAGGCGTTCCCACCTCACCACTTAACAAAATAGTGCCCTTGTCAAACCACAAACGAATCATAAAGAAACAACCAACGTCTACTCAAATAAACTTCGCTATGCCTCAGCTGGCTAAGATAGAACCAATAAAATAAATACTTACACAAAGCTGCACAGACACTCTCTTCACTCACTAACAGTCTGTCAACTGATTCTTCACGTCACGGTGCAAAGCAACCTAAACGTTGAGGCAACTAGCGCGTGCTAAGTCACCAATTCCAGTCTACAAACTCGCAGTTCCAGATTTCTAGAACTTTAAAAAACAAATGTTCGAGATTTACCGAAACGATTCTCTTAATAAGCCGTCTGGCATGCCTATTTTCAGGTAAAAAACATGAAAAAAGTTGGAAAATCAATAATAACGATTTCTCTGGCGTTTCTATTGTTCTCAATAATGCTCTCCGGCTCTCTGATAGCCAAGGTCACAGCCACAGAGGACAGCGAAGACTCCGATGTCAACCTCGACCAAACCGAAGACGGCAAATGGTGGAGGATTGAAACAGACATGATAACGATATTATTCCCAGCCAAAGGAAAGAAACCCATGTTCCTATGGTGGTACAACAACGACACCAACAACGTCTACGTCGTCAAATACAAGGGCCTAATCGAATATCTAACCCTTGATTTCTCATACTACCTTAGAAAGTACGAGGCCAATGCATTGACAATAAAGGAGCGTCTAGAAGCAAAATACGCTATGATGGGGCCTTACCGAACACGAATAGGAAATCTCATCCAAACCATGTACTTCGGCTGGCTCTTAGACTTACACCCAGCATACCTACCCTTCAGCGCCTGCCAATGGAACCTAACAGGTCCAGAGAACATCACAAGATCAGACGGCGTCTCATGCATAGGATTCAACTTCACACTAACTGAAGCACCGCCAAGGTTCGATTTTGCCGAAGGCAACGTAATAATCCGCTGCAGATTCTACGGAAAAAACGCAACTGAAGACGTCCATGGCTTATACACATACGACGTGCATGCTGGCGAGCTAAAAATGGACCTCATAGTCAAAAATTGGGAATGGAACGTGGACAAAATAAGCAGATTCTTCGACGTTCTCCATGAAGAATTCAATGTCACCGCTCCCAAAATGCGCAGCGGCCTAGCATTATGGACTGACCTAGCGTCAATAGAAGTAGAGGATATGCCCATAGCTGAACAAGACAGTTTGTCCACAAACGACCTCGTAGAGGAACACTCAAGAGCATCAGCCATGCTCGTTGGCAACAACAAAATCAAGATCAGCGAAAACGTGACAGCAACAGGCGCAGACGAAACACCAATGACCATTCAAGACCGCCTACGTGAACGCTACCGACTGCGCTTTGCAAACGAAAGCGAAACATTAGCAGGATTCTTCGACTTCGTAGACCAAGCAGTAATAATCAACTCCACAGATAGGTCAACAGTAAGCGTAAACGTCACAGCAGCCTATATATCGGCGGGAAACCACATGCGCTTATTCATTGGCTACCCATACTTCGGCAGCAACACTCTGGAACATGATCCTTCCATCGGCGTTGAAGGCACCCCAATTGCGAATATCGCTAAATGGTTCCCAATGAGTATGCTGACATTTCTGATCGCAGTCACAGTCGTCATCGCAGGCGTAATAGTTGCCTTCCGGCTCCTAAAGAAACCAGTAAACATCGTGAACGTCAAATAACCCACCTTTTTTTATTGAAAGAGCCAATCTTTCGCGATCTTAATCCGTAACAAGCGAAATTTGACAATAGCGCACGCTCTATTCAAAACGTGTTTAAGAAAATCCATACAGCTCAAACCTCACCGCGCGCCGCCTAGTCATTTCCTCTTAAAAATTTTCTTCCAACTCGTGTTTGTACACCAAACATTCTTTTGTCACGTTCGCATCAATAACGCTTTTTACACAAAACAGCGATGTTAACGCAACGCAAGGTGTTTAGAGCATGTTAGGCGGGCTGTTCGGAGTCATCTCTAAAGATAATTTGGCAAGGGATTTGTTCTTCGGAATCGATTATCATTCACACTTGGGAATGGAAATCGGAGGCTTGGCCTTTCTTGACGGTGACATCAAGATTTTTTCCCGTGACATCAACAACAGCATGTTCAAGTCAAAATTCCTGAAATACTATCATGGGCTAGAGGGCAAAATTGGCGTAGGCGTGATCAGCGACGTAAAAGAGGAACAGCCGCTAAAGTTTGAATCCAAGCAAGGAACCTTTGCCCTCTGTACAATCGGTCTAATCAAGAACGCAAAAAGACTATACACAGATTTGATTGAGGCAGGGATTACCTTCAAAAAATCGCGAGAAACAGCTGATGGAAAGGTTCCTAATCAGACAGAGATCGTTGGCGAGTTAATCTGCACTGGAGAGAATCTGCTTAATGGAATCGAAAAAATGTATCAGAAGATTGACGGATCAATTTCGTTGCTACTTTTGTCAAAGGATGATAGAAGCATATACGCTGCCGGAGACACGTTTCCTTTGACAGTTGGAGTAAACGGAGAAAATTGGGCTATAGCATCTGAAACTTCAGCCTTCTCAAATGTAGGCTACAAAATCTTCAAATTCCTTGAGTATCGCGAAGTAGTTTCAATAGGAGAAACCGGCCTGAAAACGCGAGTATCCGCAAGCGGCCGGAAAAGATTCTGTCCTTTCCTCCACGTTTATTTCGGATTTCCGACATCAGACTATTATGGCATAAACGCCGAGATCGTCAGAGAAAGATGCGGCGGCTTCCTTGCAGAGAACGACCAGGTAGAGGCAGATATGGTTTTAGGCATAGCCGACTCTGGCTTCCCACATGCGATTGGGTACGTCAAGAGAAAAATAGAGTTAGCCAAGGAAAAAATTGAAAGGTTCATTGAAGATTTTAAACAGGGAAAAACAGATGTGGATCAGCTTGAAAAAAGAGTGAAAGAGGCTCTTGAGTCAGTTGCTCCTTTACGGCGACCTTTGATTAAGTATACGCCTGCTTGGGGCAGAAGTTACATTCCGTCTACGCAGGAAAGACGAGAGCTCATAGCAAGATATAAACAGGTTCCAAACCGTCAGATCATAAAAGGTATGAAAATAATTTTGGTCGACGACTCAATCAGGAGGGGAACTCAGCTGCAAAACCTTTTAAGAGATAGAATTTGGCCCTACGAACCCAAGGAGATACATGGCAGGATAGCATCTCCACCTCAAATTTACCCATGCATCTTCGACCTATCAGCTAACGGCGCTAACCTTGCAACCCGCAAAGTCCTTGGAAGAAACGACGAAGGAGACTTAACAAGATATATGGATCCAAACAGTGCAGAACACAAAATAATGGTTGAGGAGATAAGAAAGATGATAGGTTTCACCACACTGAATTTTCAAACCGTAGAAAATATGGCAAGAGCGGTGGTTGAAGCCCCTAACAACGAAGGCCTGAGAAGAGAGGACCTTTGCCTATACTGCTGGACAGGCAAGTTTTGAACAACCCTCAACAATCCTCAGATGACGGCTGTCGGGCAGATAAACATCCTCAACGGTGCATCAACTAAGGTGAACAAGAAGCTTTGATGAAAAAGAACTGCGAAAAACCCGTTTCACCTTTTCTAAAGGCTCCCCCACTAAGGTTATCTGCCCCAAATCGCAGGTTCCCAGTCCTTTTTCTTGGGCTAAAACCAAATGTTTAACATCCATCGGCGATATCCCCATCACTGCAGCGCCGACAGCGTCAACAGCCACAGGATCCGTCCCTGCAATAACCAAGTTCATTTCCACCGGGTTTCCGCTGCTTTCATGGCCTTCCCCCGCAATTATCCCGTCCACAACCGAGATGCCAGGTCTCAGAACAGACGCAAGATCAACGATGTTCCTGCTCAGAGAGCCAGTGTGCATAGAGCCCTTAGAAGCTAAAGCGCCCATCATATTCTTCAAACTTAATGTGACCGTAGCTATTCTGTGGGGCTTAAGCTTCGGAACGCTAATTATAGTGCAATCTAGAGCAGTCTTTGCCACTTTAACCTTCTTCAGCAACAGCGAATTAGGCGGGTAAACCTCAACGAATTCATCCCTATTAAGGTCAACAAGTTTCACGTTCCACCGCTCAGCAACGGCATCGACACCTGCAACTTTGAAAGCTTCAAAAGTATCCGCGAAACCGCTTCCCTCCCCTATGATTATATCGCCTATTTCCTGTTCCCTCAGAAACTTGACAACGCCCTCTATCACCCTGCTGTCCGTGGTGATTCCGGTTGAAGGATGCTTCGAATTTAAGTAGTTGGGCTTGATTAGGATCGGTCTTTTCACAGAAAGAATTCTATCCACGTAAGGCTTCACCATCTTTAAGGCTTCAACCGTGGTTTCAATAGGGTTTGTCCCTTTCGAAATAGCAACTTGACTCATTTTAGGCACTTGTACCTGTAGACAATTCAAAACGATTTGAACCTTTCTTTTTCCACTCCTCCAATTCACCATTCTGACTGAAAATCTAAATATGACGCTGCGAAGATAAATCAGCCAGCTTGGCCTAAGTGTTCAATTTGACCGCCGTTGAAAAATTACTGAACGCATTAAGATCAACGTCAGAAGAACAAGACGCAAATGCAGCAGTTGCCCTGTTAATAAAAAATGTAGACCAAGATCTCAACCTCTTCTTGGCGAAGAGAGCTGAAAATCCCGCTGATCCGTGGTCGGGACAAATGGCCTTCCCAGGAGGGAAACGCATTGCCGGAGACCGCAGCCTGAAACAAACCATAATCAGAGAAACCTTAGAAGAAACCAACATAAACCTCCTTGACCATTGCCGCTTCTTAGGAGTAATGAAAGCCCAAATATCAGCCCAAAACCCGAAATTAAAGATTCTCCCCTTCGTAATCCTTCTAGAACATGAACCGACAATCAGACTAAACAAAAACGAATTAGAATTGTTCTTTTGGCTTCCTTTAAAAGGATTAATCAAACACAAAAGGCTCGTCAAATTCGACTTTGGAGAATTCCCTGCATATACCATAGGACCCAACGTCATCTGGGGAATAACATACAGAATTCTTGAAGAATTTGAAAAACTAAAAAATGAAACGTGATCTTATTTGACTAAATCTCTTAAGAGAGAACGACGCAAAACTCACGTCACATCCAAAAAATTAAATCCACAACTGTAGGATTTAAAAGTAAACAAGCGAAAGTGAAGGCTAGAAAATGAAAAAAGTCTTAGTCACCGGCGGAGCAGGTTTCATCGGAAGCCACCTATGCGCCTCCTTGACGCAGCAAAACTGGGAAATCACAATTTTGGATAACCTCTCATCTGGCTCAATTACCCACGTTCAGCACTTGCTGAAAGGTGCACCTAGGAAAGCAAAAATGCTAAGGGGAGACTGCACCAACCCAGCCCACGTCACAAAAGCCCTGAAAAACGCTGAAATCGTCTTCCACCTTGCTGCTAACCCAGAAGTTCGGCTGGAGCTGAGCAATCCTCAAACGTGCTTTCAGCAAAATCTCTACGCAACCCACGTTTTGCTTCAGCAGCTTAAGGACAGCCCAGGCACCCGTCTGATAGTGTTTGCCTCTACATCGACAGTATACGGCGAACCGGCGAAAATTCCAACACCCGAAGACTATGCGCCATTAAAACCCATCTCCGTTTATGGCGCAACTAAACTCGCCAGCGAGGCTCTGATCTCCGCTTATGCTTACACGTACGGATTCGAAGCATTAATCTACCGTCTAGCCAACATTATTGGTCCCAGAAGCACCCACGGCGTAATCTACGACTTCATCCAAAAACTCCGCAAGAACCCAAACGAACTAGAAATCCTAGGCGACGGAACCCAAACCAAATCATACCTCCACATATACGACTGCATACAAGCCATGCTTTTGTCACTGGAAAAAACAAAAAACCGTGTGGAAATCTACAACATAGGCTCAGAAGACCAAATCAGCGTCAAAACCATAGCCCAAACGGTGGCACAAGAAATGAAGCTTAGAAACGTCAAATTCAAGTTTACTGGTGGGGTAAACGGCGGAAGAGGCTGGAAAGGCGATGTCAAAAACATGCTTCTAGACATAGCGAAAATTAAATCTCTAGGCTGGAAACCAAAAAGCAACAGCCAACAAGCCGTAAAAAAGACAGTAGAAGAACTTATCCAAAGCGAATTTTAGAAAAACTACTCCCGAACAAAACAAATTACTGAAATCATCAAGACTACCCTCCATTTGTAGCGCGAGAGTGAGCCTTTCTTTGCTCCGATAAGTAGTTTCTACTAGAAAATTTTTTATGTTTTTCCATTCAATTCTTGACATGGGTTTACTATGACTATGAAGTTTCCAGCGAATTTCCTTTATCTTTCCCGAGGCGAAATTGAGAAGCTGAACATTCCCATCACAGACATAATTGAAGTCGTTGAATGGGCCTTTCGTGAAAAAGGGGAAGGAAAGATTGAGGTCCCACCAAAACCAGGGCTTCATCTTCCAAAGGACGCCTTCATCCACGCCATGCCTGCTTACATTCCTAGGATGGAAGTTGCTGGAGTAAAATGGGTTAGTGGATTTCCTGAAAACCCCAAACGTAGCTTACCGTATATTTCTGGCTTAATCATATTGAACGATCTTGAGGTTGGTTTTCCAATTTGCGTCATGGACTGCACTTGGGTGACCGCGAAAAGGACCGGAGCGGCAACCGCTGTGGCGGCTAAGTACTTAGCTAGGGAGGACTCGAAGGTGCTCGGCGTTCTCGGCTGCGGCGTTCAAGGCCGAAGCAATCTCGAAGCCTTGCTATCCGTGTGCGAAGACTTGGAAGAGGTGAAGGCTTACGACATTGTCACGGAGAACTTGCGCCGATACGTGGAAGAGATGACTACCAAGTTTGGATTAAACGTCGTTCCTGTCGATTCGCCTAAGAAGGCTGTTGAAGATTGTGACATAGTAGTTACTTCTGGTCCGATCCTAAAGCACCCTCAACAGGTAATAGAAGCTTCATGGTTTAAGGACGGCGGCTTTGCGTGCCCTTTGGATTTCGATTCATATTGGAAACCGGCGGCAATGCATTCTATGGATAAGTTCTGCACTGACGACCGAGAACAACTTACCTATTACACCACACACGGGTACTTCTCTAATATTCCCAAAGTGTACGCGGACTTGGGAGAAATCGTAACTGGCAAAAAAGCTGGTAGGGAAACCTCCAAAGAGCGCATAATGTCGATGAACTTAGGCTTGGCTATAGGTGACATGGTGACGGCTAAACTGGTTTATGACAAGGCGAGAAAGGCAAAGGTTGGAATTAGGCTCCCATTATAGAGCGCACGCTCTATAGCTTTTTTTCCTCGACATTCATGTAGCTTTTGTACCCTGTCTTGTCTATTGCCTTTCTGATGGTGCCTAGATCAACAAGTTTCGGATCATAATCTATGAACACTTTGTTCAGCATCACAGCGGTCTTAACGTCCTCTACTCCCTTTATCTTCTTTACCTGCTTCTCTATGGCGAGCCCACACGTGACACAACTTATATTTCTAACAGACACAACCATGCGCGACTTTCCAGCTTTTTCTCCCTTCGTTTCACCCTCAGCCGGCGCAGTCTTTTCCTCACTACCCTCAGAACTCAAAATCTCACCAGTCTCCACATTTCAGAAAGAAGGTCTAAACCTTTCCAACAAAAGCGAATTGCTTACCACGGTCACTGAGCTGAACGCCATCGCCCCTGCAGCGAGAAAAGGAAGCAGATTGTACACCTCTGCCCCAAAAAACGGAACCAACGCTCCTGCAGCGATCGGAATCAGAGCCGCGTTGTAAGCAAAAGCCCAAAACAGGTTCTGTTTGATTTTGCTCACGGTGCTTTTGCTCAGTTTTATGGCGATGACAACATCCCGCAAGTCCTCTTTAACCAGAACTATCCCGCCAGTCTCCTTGGCTACGTCCGTTCCGCTGCCGATGGCAATTCCCACATCTGCCTTCGCCAAAGCAGGTGTATCATTGATACCGTCTCCAACCATCGCCACAATCTTGCCTTCCCTTTGCAACTTCTCGATCATCGCCTCTTTCTGTTGCGGCAAAACCTCGGCAAAAATCCTATCCACGCCCAGCTTCTTTGCGATGGCTTTTGCGGTCCGCTCATTATCGCCAGTAAGCATGATCACTTCTATGTCCATCTTCCTCAACTCCTCTATGGCCTCTTTAGCATGTTCTTTAAGCGTATCTGCTGCCCCTATCACTCCCGCAAGCACATCGTCAACCACCAAAAACATAACTGTCTTGCCGTCCTCCTCTAGCTCCCTCGTCTTCTCCTCGATCTTCGAAACGTCCACAGCCATTTCGGCCATAAGCGTTCTGTTGCCCAGAACGATGTTCCTGCGTCGGATCCTCGCTTTGACACCTTTCCCCGCAATTGCTTCGAAATCAGACGGGTTCAATATCTTCAGGGAACGCGCGGCACCTTCTTTTTCAATCGCTTCAGCCAAAGGATGCTCCGAGCCCTTCTCCACCGAAGCAGCAAGCATCAAAACAGTGTCGGCATCATATTTTCCATAAGATACCACGTCCGTGACAGAAGGCTTCCCCACGGTCAACGTGCCCGTCTTGTCAAAGACTACCGCTGCCACCTTGCGAGCGATCTCCAAATAGTCGCCTCCCTTAATCAAAATGCCATTTTCAGCACCTTTACTCGTACCCACCAAAAGCGCCGCAGGAGTTGCAATCCCCAGCGCGCAAGGACAAGCAATAACTGTCACCGACACAAACGCCAGCAACGAAAACTGCAACCCTATATTCCCAATGAAATACCAAGCTAGACCAGACGTTAAAGCAATAACCAGTACTAAAGGAACAAAGTAAGTCGCAACCCGATCGGCAAGCTTCTGTATCGGCGCTCTTCCAATTTGAGCTTCCTCGACCAGCTTGACTATCTGCGCCAAAGCCGTGTCCTGACCCACCTTCGTAGCCTCAACCCTGAGCAAACCAGTCTTGTTAATCGTGGCCCCTATGACTTCATCGCTGGGGTTCTTCTCAACGGGAATACTTTCTCCCGTGATCATAGATTGATCCAAAGACGAATGCCCTTCGACTACCCTGCCGTCCACAGGAACTTTTTCTCCCGGTCGAACTACGAAAACGTCGCCTACACTAATCTGCTCAACAGGAACTTCAATTTCTTTTCCATCTCTTTCCACATGGGCAAGCTTGGGCTGCAGATCCATGAGCCTCCTAACAGCTTCAGATGCTCTGCCCTTGCTTAAGTGCTCAAGAAACCTGCCGGTAAGCACTAGCGTCACTATTGCTGCGGCAGTGTCAAAGTAGACTCCGCTATAGGCAAAGAATGATGGAAAAAGGGTCACGGCAGTACTATATATCCAAGCCGCGCTTGTGCCCAAGGCTATGAGAACATCCATGTTTCCCATTCTGTTTCGAAGGGCGTCGTAGGTCCCTCTGTAGAATCGCCAACCGAAAATGAATTGAATTGGCGTGTCAAGAACCAACAAGACATAATTGTTGAGGGTCATTGGCGAAAGGCTCAGATAAGTTAAGATGATTATTGGAATAGTGAGAGCGACTCCCACAGCAACGTAGATTTTGAGTCGTTTAATCTCTATTTCTGGAGCCATAAACTCCTTCATGCATGTCTGACTGCAAAAGTAGTAAGTGGTTCCCCTTACCGTGGCCTTGTACTTCGCGGTCTTCTCATCCACGTACATTCCGCAAACAGGATCTTTAGCCAAACATTTCACCTGGCAGAACTCAAGGTTATCTGAGAGTGAATACACTCTATTAAATAAAACGGGACATATGATTATAGCTCGCGCGTCTGTTTACTTTACGAATTTTGTTGGTTGCCTTTTGAATCTCTTCTTGCAGGTCAAGCTGCAAAAATGATAGGTTTCGCCGCCATAGGTGATCTTGAATTTGGCCGTCTGTTCGTCAAGAACAGCACCGCAAACTGGATCTCTAGGCATTATTTTAGTCTCAACCTCATACAAGAGTGCACCCTTTGCTTATTATGGTTAGTGGTAAAAAAATGTTTATGAAACGAGCTAAAGACGTTGGCTTATAAGCTTAATATCTTCTAGGAGGTCTTCGTTTAGAATAACATTCTCGGCAGTATACTGGTCTGCTTCCGTCAGGTTTGAAGGGGACTTCACACTCCTTTCCACAGTCGGCGCAGACTGCCTTATGCATTTCTCTTCTATACATTTTATCGTTTCAACTCCTTGTACTGTTTAGCGCAAGAAACTGTTTCTTTGCACATGTTCTTTAGATGGCAATCTTGTTTTAAATTTATCCATTCGTAAGAGTGGTTTTCAGGATCATTTTGGGGCATGGCAAGTAAGACGTTGCTTTGGATTGGCAGCGCGCGCGGTTTGTCCAAAGTTTAATAGGTTTGGATTTTTCCTTTGGCGAGGTCCATGCAGAACTTGTCTATGTTTTCAAGTTCGTAATCTAGCACTTCACTTATTTCACGTTGAACTTTCTCTAAAGAGTTGGTGCCTTTCATTACAACTTGAGCGGCAGCAACTGTTGGATGATCTATGGGATGCCCAATTTTGCTTAGGAGCCAGATGTAAACTTCCTCAATTTCTAGCACTTCTTCATAAACGTGTTGCGCTATTTTGTATGTCAAGACATTGTAAATTTTTCCAACGTGGCTTACCGGGTTTTTACCAGCTGCAGCTTCAGAGCAGAAGGGTCTGTTAAGGGATATTAAGCCATTTACGCGGTTTCCTCGGCCCACTTGTCCTGAGTCGCCGCCGTCGGCACTCGTGCCAAGCACTGTTAGGTATAAGCCGCCTAAACCTCTCCCATGGACGTCTAAGGTGTTTAATTGCACGTCAACATTGCTGAAGTTTGTGTTGGCTGCAACGAATCTTTTGATTTCATCGAGTATTTTGGCTTTCTTCTCAAAATAGCCTTCTTCACTATTTATAAAACGGTCAACAAAGGCCATAGCTATTGTCAATCGTAAGTCGTTGCTATTTCTGAAGCCCATTACTTTTATGTCTTCGCCGGATTCAGGAAAACGCTCCTTGAACTCTTTGGAGTTAAGGAACTTCTCTGTTTGCAAAACAGTTTTTTCGGTTCTTGTCATTGGTGCGTAGCCAACAGCCGCTGAGGTGTCGTTGGCACCTAAAACTTTTCCTTCACGTTTAAAAATGTCCACCAAACTGACATAGCCAGGCTTAAGCTCTACTTGGTATTTTACATGCTCTTCTGGGTCTATGAACCGCATATTCTTCTTGAACCATTCTTTAGCCGCGCTTATTGCCACGTCGCCGACGTCTATTTTTACATTTCCAAATTCTGATGTGGCTCTGTCGCCAAACACGAACAGCATTGGCTGTTTTAATGCACCGCCACCAAATTTCGGCTCAGACTCGCCTGCAACAAGGAGCGATTTGTCAACATTGTGGTGCAGGATCGTGCCAGCTTTTTCCAAGTATGTTTTGCTCAGGTTTATGGAGACGTTGTCCATGACTGCGTCGCATATGTAATCAGGGTGCCCTAAGCCTTTTCTTTCAACTATTTCCACACGCTGCTTTTCCAGAGGCGTTTGTTTTAGGTCTTCAACTATTATATTACGCATAGGAAGCTCTCCCTCCTTCTTGTGAAGTTTAGCTTCTATGCACAACAACAAATATATATTTTACTGTATAGACTTATATGCAGAAATAACTGGAGGTTATTTTTTGGCAATAACAGGCGCCAAGCTCAGAAGGCTGAGGACGGAGGCGGGTTTGACTCAGAAAAGGCTAGCGGAACTTGTCGGCGTTTCGCAGGCGCATGTAGCGAAAATAGAGCGAGGGAATGTAGATCCGCGGCTTTCCACGATTAACAAGATTCTGCGCGTTTTGACTAAGGTAAAGCAGAAGAAATGTGGAGACATAATGACGCAGGAGGTGATCTTTGCGAAGGCAAATGATAGTATACTCAAAATAAGTGAAGTCATGATACGCCATGCAGTTTCGCAGGTGCCTGTGATGAGCGGAAAAAAAGTTGTTGGAACAATAACAGAAGAAACCATAATTAGAAATTTGAGGGCAAACTTGGCGGAAGAGAAAGCCAAGAACGTTATGGACCCACCTTTACTAACGGTTCAAGAAGACGCAAGCCTAGATGTAATTCGGCCTCTGTTAGAGAAACATCCTGGCATACTGATAGAGAAAAACAAAGAAGTCGTTGGGATAATAACGCGTTCGGATTTGCTGAAGACAATAGGCTGATTGACCCCTAGCGCGCGCTATTCGTTGTACTATGCGCAAAAAGCTACCAACTCTAGGATTTCGCGTGCAATGAATACTTAGAACCGAATAAAATAGTGACCAGTCAAGGAGAAAACATGTACGTTAAAACTGTGAATTGCTCTTTGTGAAGTTTGGATGGTTAGAATAAGAATAACAGTGGTTAAAAAGATCAAAACTGAGGATATTTTGGGCGTGAATTTTCCGAAGATTTCAGAAGAGGCAGGTTGCTGTGAACGCTTTAGAGAAGGCGACACGTTCATATCTGAAGACGTGAACCTTGGAATGCCTAAAGGCTGACCGTGCCCGTGGGCGTTTAATGACATGTATAAGGGCTTAGCTATACAGCAGTACGGTGGAGATTTTAGGTGTGTTGGCGCAAAGGAGGAAGGTTCAGTATATTTGGCCTGCACAGACGGTTTGAGACCTGTAATATTCAAGCTGGAAAGACTTGACGAGAAAACTTCAATATAATGCTTTTAAAATCCAGCTTTTATTGGGTTACGTGGCTTCATTATTTCTCTTAGTAGCGTTGTTGCATAGGATCCTCGGAACAACATGAAGCTCACTTGGGTTTGGTATTTTTGAGGATTATTCGGGTCGCATGAAACTTCTTGCAGTAGAAAATTTTTTAGAGGAGTTATGGTGGTTCGCAGCTTTCCTCTTCCGCTCATTTCGGGCATGGCTGCTATTTTGAAACTTTCTGGTTTTATTCCTTCTTCTTCTAGGATTTGTTTCTCAATTTCTCCTTGAACGCCCCGTGAAAAGGGTTGCCTAAACCCAATCAGAGGAATCGCCACCCGCATTTTTCCCGCCTTAATGGCATTATTAATTTCTACAAGGGCTTCGCTGGTAGCTATTTTGTGCATTGTGAGCATTGGTAGCCCAGAATGCTCAATGTTTACGACGTAATCTCCTAATTCAGCTACGTTCAGAGAGAAGCCATTTGTGATTCTCTTGCTTAGGAACTTGTTGAAGAGATAAGATTGATAAGCTTGAAGGAAAAGCTCTTGCAGTTTAATCGGTATACGTTTGAACGCGCCGGAAAAATCATTTGGCTTTTCAACCAAGTGCTTGAGCATTAGTCGTTCGTAGCGCAATTGTTTCGGAAAACGTTGCAAAGCTTGTTCATAGTTTTGGTTTTTCTGCAGGTTTTCGCGGGCTTGTCTCGATGCAGGGTGTTCATGAGAGCTTGGTTTTGCCAGAAAGAGCATGGCCGCTTTTTTAAAGTCGCCTTTGACTATGGCTTTGCCTACCAGATGTGTTATTGGGCGAGTCGTGCCGAAACGCTGATGACCAAAAAAATTCGGGACGCCGCCAACAATTCCGAGTTCTTCGACTATTTTTGATATTCGCTTTTTGACCAATGATTTTGAGTAGTTTACAGCTTTGATTTTTATGTGAAAGTTGTTTCCTAAAAGATAGTAGGCTGATAGCTTATTACGCAAATAGCCTATTGGATGAATTTTTATATCTTTAACATTAACCTTTTGAACATCTTTCATCGAAGCGTTTTCAATGGTAATGAATTGTGCAGTAACCGCTTTCGCGTCCTTTATGCCTGCTATGCTTATCTGCTTTGAGTTTATTGCGAGTTGTTCTGCGATGCTTCTTACGGCGATGAAAGTGTCCCAGTTTCGCTTAACTAAAATGCATAGCAGGTAACGGTTTTTTAGTGGTGAGGAGCTTAGAACTTGCCGCGTAGGAGGCTGATTAATTTCGGCCCTTGAACCGTCAACAAGAATTTCTTCGACGACAAAATCCTCTACAAAATATCGAATAACGCCGCTAATGCCAGAGGCCTTTGTGGCGTAAACTCCAAGGCCTATCAGCCTATCAATTTTTGGGACGAACAAACCTTTTTGCGCCTTTTCTTACAAGAGTGGAAGTCTACCTGTTAATTTATCTACATCTTCGGCAGGAGCTGGGCCGATTCCCAAACAAGTAATTGTGTCTGGTGTAATCTCTGTGAGGCCTCTATCAACAATCAGCGCACTTGGCAATGATAATTCCTTTGCTTGGATTTCCAAGTCCAGCACTTCTTTTTCGGTTCTCACCTTAACCGCTATTTTGCGTTGTCCTTCGCTAATCCAAGCTCTCCACCAAGTCTTGTGAAGTTTGCGAGCTTCTTCTGCCGCTGAAATTGCCGCATGTCCAGCCTGAGCTGCAATTTTGCCCTTGCTTAACTTTAAGTCGGAACGAAAAACAAGAATCTGTTTATAATGGAACTCGCACATGACCTATCCAACCGTGTCTAACAGTTTATACTCCAAGGATTTTAATTAATTGCAACCTTGCATATTTGAGTTCGTGCAACTGTCAAAAAATTCGTCCTTATGTTCACTACAAAGCCAGTAAATCCCCTTGTAAAAATTTTTAGGTTTACAAGGAGTTCTCATCAAGCAATTCTTGGTTTTACAGTGTCTTAATCCGAGATTGTGGCCAATTTCATGTAAGCCTATTCCCACGCAAGCTTGAGGCAAGTATCTCTCACTTATACCATAGGTTGAAACTATGGACACATTGAATTCGAGAGATAGGCCAGCAAGGTCATGTCCAAATCCTATTATGAAGTGAGGCAAAACAACAAGTGTCAGCCTTCGTGGATCGTATATCCAATAGTTCTTCAGTTCCTCGGTTAATTCATCAAGATAAATCATTCTTCTTCCCCTCATTAAGAGTTTCGCCAGAAAGCTTTATCGGTCTTAGGACTAGGTGATCTGGCAATGTTTTTCTCTGAAGAACCTCAAAACTTCTGATTCTAGATTCATATATGCCAATAGAATTTCTGCCGATGTCCTCAAGAAAATTGTAATTAGCGCGCGCGCTAGTCCAGTGGCTGAACGATTAGATGATAATTCATGGTTATGCAACGGCAACCAATCTTTATTCCTTTCATTACATGAAGCTTGCATAATCTTGTGCGAATTAAACTTTATTTAGCAATTCTAGAGTTCTGCTCGTCGTCAGGAAAATGTCAAATCTAAATAGGAATGTCCTTGACGGACAAGGTTAGGAATTTGGAGAGAAGTACAGAAAAAAGAAGTAGGCAAGGGTAGTTAGCATCCTTGGTCTTTGTAAAGTTCGTAGTAAGGCTTGTCCTTGAAAATCTATTTCCTCAATGTTCTGCAGAGTTTTAGCTAAATCTAGTTTTGTGCAGAAGCGAATAGCCTCATCGAGTTTTTCATCGGAAATTCTGTCAAGCATACATCTAATTCTACGCATAATATCGGCATCAAAACCCAAAATTTTATCGCACCGCTCTTGGTACAAGCGCAAAAACTCTGAGGAAAAGTCATTTCTTTGTAAAGCCTCATAGGCAACTTCAGCCGCAACTTTTGCACATGTCATTCCGAAAATCACACCGCCTCCCGTTGTAGGCTTTACTTGAGAAGCTACATCTCCAACCGCCAAAAATCCGTTTGAGTAAGTCTTTGGGATTGGCCCGCCCAAAGTTATGGGATGAAAAACTGTTCGCAATACTCTTGCCGTGCGCAATTGATTTGACGCTATTGGATGTTTGAGCATAAGCTTGTTTAAGAGCTCTTTTGGATTTCCCGTCTTAGCGGCTAAACCGACTCGTGCTGTTCCATCACGTTTCGGGACGAGCCATGCGTAAAAGCCAGGTGCGTAAGCTTTTCCAAGAAAAACGTCAAGGATGCCTTGTTCTGTGTCTTTAACGTTTTCGACTTCGGCTTGAACAGCATAGACAAGCTTGTTGCGGTCAAGCGGAAGCAAGCCTGCTTGCATTAAAATCCTTGAAGGTATTCCTTCAGCATCGACAACAATTTTGGCCGAAAGTTTTTTCTCAATTTCGCCCTGCCTAACATTTACGCCTCTAACGAGACCATTTTCAATGTGCAGAGAGTCAACACGCGCATTTAAGCGGTAGTTGACTCCAGCTGCCTCAGCTGTGTTCGCGATGTGATTGTCAAAAAAAGCGCGATTAACAACACATGTTACTGGGGAGGGAAAGCGAACAAAAAATTTCGTGCCTTCTGGCGAATAGAAGTTTGCGCCATTGAAAACATTTTCAACAATTTTTTCGGGGAGCGGGTACAAGCCCAAGTTTTTTAGACTTTTAATGCTTAGGTGCCCAGAACAATGGGATGGGACGCCGATTTCACTGTGCTCTTCAAAAACAGTCACGTCGACGCCACGTTTTGAAAGCTCCAAGGCTGCGAAGGAACCACAAGGACCGCCGCCGATGATTGCTACGTCTGAAACAATCTTCATTAACAGCACACTAACAGCTAGCAAGATTCATGCTATTGCACAAACTCAATCCGTCTTTTTCCTCGAGCCAAAGAACTTGTTCGTATTTTCCCACTAATCTCTAACCGCATCAACAGTTCATTAAAGTCCTTGAAGCCTAAATCCTCAAACTCTTCCTTCATTTGGTCAAAAAGATCCGTATCTGCCATATCACCCTTCTTAGTTAAAATCTCCAGCAGAACAAAGTGGGCGGGTCTAGTTTTCCAGGTTTTAATGGGCATATGCCTCGCTTCCTAAGCAACTGGTGTCGCAGGTTTTTGAATTTGTCGAACTTGTTGTATAAAACTCTTGTACCATTTCTCCATATCCGGCGTTATTGAGGGCCCAACCTCTTTTAAGGCTTCTTGAAAATCTTTCATCGTAACCTCTCTAGCACCGAGATTTCTTCGGAGAGCATGCATAGCTGCTTCTCTGCAGAAGGATTCTATGTCCGCGCCTGAAAAATATTTGGTGATAATGGCCAGCTGGTTTAGGTCCACATCTGTAGCCAACGGCATATTCTTAGTGTAAATCTTGAATATCTGCAGCCTAGTTTTTTCATCGGGTTCTGGCACATAGATCAATCTATCGAATCTTCCGGGTCTAAGCACCGCAGAATCTACGATGTCAGGTCTGTTTGTAGCCGCTATAACAACAATATCCTCTAGTGTGACTAGGCCATCCATCTCGGTCAACAGTTGGCTAATTACCCGTTCCGATACACCACTGTCTGCGAAGCCTAAGCCACGACGGGGTGCAAGCGAATCCATCTCATCAAGGAATATGACTGAAGGCGCAGCCATTCTGGCTTTCCTGAAGACTTCCCTTATGGCTTTCTCGGACTCACCGACCCACTTTGAAAAGACCTCCGGACCCTTTATTGATATAAAATTAGCTTCGCTTTCGGTTGCCACCGCTCTAGCCAAAAGAGTCTTGCCACAGCCAGGAGGACCAAAGAGAAGGATGCCCTTTGGTGGCTTTATCCCAACTCTTTTGAATATTTCTGGGTTTTTCAGGGGCCACTCCACTGCTTCTCTAAGATGCTGCTTGACTTCTTCCAACCCGCCTATGTCGTCCCAGTGGACAGTGGATATTTCTATGTATACTTCACGCATGGCCGTTGGCGTGACCTCCTTGTAGGCGTCGATGAAGTCTTGCATTTTAACTTCCATTTTTTCTAATACGCTTGGTGGTATGCGTTCCTCTTCAAGATTTATCTGTGGCAAATACCTGCGGAGGGCTTTCATGGCTGTTTCTCTGCATAAAGCTGCAAGGTCTGCGCCAGTGTACCCGTGAGTCATCTCGGCCAGTTTCTTAAGGTCTACGTCTTCCGCGAGTGGCATCCCGCGCGTGTGAATTTGAAGGATTTCATGCCTTCCTTGCCTGTCTGGGACACCTATCTCGATTTCTCTGTCGAATCTGCCTGGTCTCCGCAGAGCTGGGTCGAGCGCTCCGGGCCTGTTGGTGGCGCCTATAACTATGACATTGCCTCTGCCAGATAAACCATCCATCAAGGCAAGAAGCTGGGCAACCACGCGCCTTTCAACTTCCCCTGTGACCTCTTCACGTTTAGGCGCTATGGCATCCAGTTCGTCAATAAATATTATGCTTGGGGCGTTCTGCTGGGATTGTTGGAAGATTTCTCTGAGCCTAGCTTCTGATTCTCCATAAAACTTGCTCATTATTTCAGGCCCATTTATCGAGTAGAAATTAGCCTCTGACTCATTGGCCACAGCTCTAGCTAAAAGAGTCTTGCCACAGCCAGGAGGACCATGGAGAAGCACGCCCTTCGGAGGTTCTATTCCGAGCCTCTGGAAAAGTTCAGGATGCCTCAAAGGAAGTTCAACCATCTCTCTTACTCTTTGAATCTCCTCATGTAGCCCTCCGATATCTTCATAAGTCGTTCTTGGCAGTCCCTTCCCCTCAGGCGCTGGCTCGTTCAAAATTGTAAGCTTCGTTTCAGCTGTCACTTTGACTATGCCGTGAGGGCGAGTTTTTGTCACCGTGAAGGGTATGGCATGACCAAGCATCATAACAAGCGTTGTGTCGCCTTCAACAAGGGTTCTCTCCATGAGGCGATTTTTCACAAAATTCGTAAAGTCCTCATCAACGTTTAATCGCATGTCAACTGGCGCGAGAATTATGCTCAAAGCAGTCTTAACCTTTGCTGGCCTAACAACCACATACTCGTTTATGGCTACTCCAGCGTTTTTACGGGTGAAACCGTCTATGCGTATAATGTCCCGGTTTTGGTCTTCACTGTAGGCAGGCCAAGCTATAGCTGAAGTTGTCCTTTTGTTAACTATCTCGATTACATCGCCAGCACTTATTCCCAGCCTCTGCATTGTCTTCTGGTCTATACGGGCAATGCCTCTGCCAACATCCCGTTGTCTTGCATCACCTACACGCAGTTGAACTTCACTCAACCATAATCCTTCCTATAATCATTGTAATGATTTTAAAAACACACGTTTAAGGTTATCTACTTGTTCTCCGCACCATAATCGTTTGCACTTGGCTTATTCCTTCTATGCCTTCTAGCCCTTTTTCAAGCTCTTCAATGACGCCCGTTTTATCTTCTGGGAACTTTATTTGAACTAGCAAAGCCTTCAAGCCGAAAGCTATAGGTTCTTCACCGTACCCGTAAACGGAAGAAAACTCAGGCAAACAGCTTTCAATTTTCTTTTTCAAATCGTCAAAATTTACAGTTATATCCGACGGAAATATTTTATAGGTAATTATAACGCTGCCCATTCTAACACCTCCTGTTTATATTATGGTCCAATAAAACCGCATTTTGGGCACTTGTATTGACGCCCAAACTTTCTGCATTTTCCGCAGCGTCTTAATTGAATTTCTCCACAGTTTGGGCAAAGAAATTTGGTTGCTTCCATGCCCGGTTGAAGTGGTTTACTGCAGCTTGTACATGTGGTCAATGACAAGGCTGCTTTTTCAGACATTAGGTTCACCTTGATGATGGTTTGTAATTGCAAGACTTCCTTATATCTTCTATGTTTGTTTTCGTAAGTTTATTATTTCAGTTTCATGCCTATATTTCACGGGGTTATTTTGGGCGTAAACCTGCGAGACCTTGTTCCGAAAGTAACCGTTAAACTTGAGGATCTGAGCGGAAAATCCATTGCCGTAGACGCTTACAACGCCCTATATCAGTTTTTAGCCATAATCCGCCAGCCAGATGGTACACCATTAAAAGACAGCACAGGAAAAATCACAAGCCACCTAAGTGGTTTACTTTACAGAACAAGCAACCTCGTGGAAATGGGAATAAAACCGATCTACATTTTCGACGGGACTCCCCCTATCCTTAAAGAAGTTGAAATTAAAAGACGCATGAAAGCGAAAGAAGAAGCCTTAGTAAAGTATGAACAAGCCTTAAAAGAAGGCAAAATTGAAGAAGCCCGAATGTATGCTCAAGCGACTTCGCGCTTAAAAGATTACATGGCAGAAGACAGTAAGAAACTTCTAAATCTCATGGGAATCCCGTGGATTCAGGCGCCAAGCGAGGGAGAAGCCCAAGCAGCGCATTTAACAAAACGCGGAGACGCCAATTATTGTGCAAGCCAAGATTATGACAGCCTACTTTTTGGCGCCTCAAAGCTCGTTAGAAACGTGACAATTTCTGGCAGAAGGAGACTTCCAAGCAAGAACGTTTACATTGAGGTCATCCCAGAGGTTGTTGAGCTTGAAAAAGTTCTGAAAGAATGCGAAATCACCTACGAACAGCTAATTGACGTGGGCATACTTATAGGAACAGACTTTAATCCAGATGGCGTAAAAGGTCTAGGACCTAAAACTGCCTTAAAAATGATAAAGAATTACGGAAAATTGGAAAACGTTTTACCAAGGTTAAAAGACGCGGACTTTCCCGCTGAACCTCAAAGAATAAGAGAGATATTTTTGCATCCGAAAGTTACAGACAATTATAGAATAGAGTGGCGAGAACCAGACATAAAAGGCGTGATTAATTTCATCTGCGGGGAAAAAGACTTTTCGGAAGCCCGCGTAATAAAAGCCCTAGAGAAAATGCAAGAAGGAACCAAGAAGCTTAAGGAAAAAACCACCCTAGAAAAGTGGTTCGGCTAAAACTGGTGCCCATACTGCCCAGTTAACGGAACAAAGGCCACTCCGCCGAGGCTTTCCTTACTAATTTTCCCATCAGCATCTTTAGAGACTTTTATTAGACTTTGAAACAGAGGAACGCCTCCAACAGGGATTAACATTATTCCGCTGGGCTTTAACTGCTCAATAAGAGGTTTAGGGACGTCTGGCGCTGCAGCTGTAACAAGAACTCGATCATAGGGTGCTTTTTCAATGTGCCCCATGGAACCGTCTGCGCATATTATTGTTACGCGGTCACCGTATCCAGTATTCATTATGTTTTTTCTTGCAGCCTCAGCCAGACCATGAATGATCTCCACGGTGTATACGTGTCCCCATTCGCTTCTCGGCGCATCTTTAGGAGCGATTATATCAGCTATGGTGGCAGCGTGCCATCCTGAACCCGCGCCGACTTCTAGCACTCTGTGGCCGACTTCCAATTGGAGGGCTTCATTCATTATTGAAACCATGTTTCGCCTAGCTTAGCCGCAAGGCTGAAGCTATGTGGCGCTGAAATTGTCTGTCCAAAGCCAATGGGAAGTGGTGTATCCACAGCGCTGTAGGACTGCATGTTTTCTGGGAGAAATTTTGCGCGGGGCACAGAGCGCATGGCCCTAATAACTTTCGGCGAGCGGAGAATACCTTCTTTTATTAAGCTGTCAACGAGTTTTTTCCAGTCAGCTTTCTCCAAACCAAAGCACCATAATAGTAATTGCGCAGTAGGCTTTTAACGTATATGCTTTTGAAAGAAAGCTGCGTAGTAAAAATGGGCTATTTCACAGTGACTGATTTCGCCAAGTTTCTAGGCGTGTCTGGATTGTGGCCGCGTTCAATGGCCATGTAGTATGCCAAGAGCTGTAGCGGAATGACGAATGGTATTGGCGACAGAACCTCTGGAATTCCCCTGGGGATCTCAACATAGTCATCAGCCAACTTCTTAATCTCTTCGTCGCCTTCCTCTATAATCGCAATTATCTGAGCGCCTCTGGCTTTAATTTCCATTATATTGCCAATTAAAGTTTTGTGAGACCCGTCTTTGGCACAGATGAAGACCACTGGGAAACCTGGCTCAATAAGGCTTATCGGGCCATGTTTGCTTTCACCTGCTGGGAAAGCAATGGATGGCACGTAGGCTATTTCCATTAGCTTAAGTCTGCCTTCGTAGGCTGTTGCCACGCTTATTCCACGACCTAGGAAAAAGAAAATTTCTGAATCCTTGTATTTTTTCGCGATGTGTTTGACTTTTTCCTCTTGTCTCGAGATTATCACTTCAACAATATCTGGCAACTGGTTCATTTTTTCTCCTAGGAAGTCCATTTCATCCTGGGAAATTTTGCCTCGTTTCTTTGCAAGCCTAAGGGCTAACTGAGCTATAACGGAAAGCTGAGAAGTGAAGGTTTTGGTTGCTGCCACTCCAATTTCGGGGCCAGACTGCTGGCCTATGTAAACCCGTGAAACCCGTGTTAAGGTTGAGCCGATAACATTGGTTAGACCAAGGATTGTTGCTGCCCTCTGCTGAGCACAAGTAACAGCAGCAAGAGTGTCTGCTGTTTCCCCAGATTGGCTTACCGCCAAAATTGTGCTATCAATATTGGCTGATTTGCCATGCTGCTCAATGAATTCGGAGGCTATAACGGGATACGTTGCCAAGTAAGCAAGCTTGGAAAACATGTAAGATGCGGCTAAACAAGCGTGATATGATGTCCCGCATGCTGCCAAAAAAACCTCGCGCGCTCGGTCAAGGAATGTTGAAATTAAATCCAGGTAGTGCTCCTGTAGCCTAAGCGTGTTCCTTAAAGTAGTTGGTTGCTCGTGAATTTCCTTTAACATAAAATGTGGATGGCCTTGTTTTACAGCCATTTCAGGTGTCCAGTCGATAAGCTTCGGCTCTCGCATCAAAGAACTTGAATCCTGAATCTTCCTCATTTCATAGCCTTTCAGTGAAAGGGTGACAAGTTCTCCATCGTTGATTAGGACGGCTTTGTTGGTTACAGGCAAAAACGCTGGAATGTCGGAGGCGCAGTAAACTGCGTTTTCGTTCACTCCTATGACGAGCGGGCTTTCATTTCTGGCACATATTATCTTGTCAGGCTCCTTCGTTGAGATTACTGCTATTGCGTACGAACCCTCAAGCCTTTTTACAGCTTCAAGGACGACGTCTGCAAGACTTGAAGAAGGGTTATTCTTGAAAATCTCTTCAACAAGGTGGGCTATCACCTCAGTATCCGTCTTTGAAACAAAAACGTGTCCGTGACCTTCCAGTTCAAGCTTCAGTTCAGAAAAGTTTTCTATGATGCCATTGTGAACGACAGCTATTTGCCCAGTGCAATCAACATGGGGGTGTGCATTTATCTTTAACGGTGCGCCGTGGGTTGCCCATCTTGTATGTCCAACGCCGATGTTTCCAGGTAGATCATCAAGGTTGTGAATTCTATGAACTTCATCTATTTTCCCCTGATCCTTCTTTATATAAAGCTTCCCCTCATGGAGAGTTGCCTCTCCAACGGAGTCGTACCCCCGATATTCTAGTCTTTTAAGAGCAGAATGGATCACAGAAGCAGCGCTTCCACCCCTCAAGACGCATCCGAAGATACCGCACATGTTCAAACCTCAGGTGTTCCGTTTTTGACTCTACAAGCCTTATTCAAGGCTCTTTTCTATTAATAAGCATTTTTAGGAGAAAATTGTCAACTCTAAAAAGAAATTATAGGTGTTCGTATGTTGAATTCGAGCGGCACTTAGATGAGGGCCGCATTTTAGTTTATACCATGATGAAAATTTTAATAATGGTTCTCTGCATTATAAACTTGAGAAACTATGAATAGAAAACTGCTTTTGCATGAAGAAGACGACGTGCAAAAAGTGAAGGAAATCATAATAATGAATGATGCACAGAAATTTAAGATGATTTTAGGTAAGTTAAGCTGGAAAATTTTGACACTGCTCTCGGAGAAGGAAATGTATCCGCTAGAAATCGCGAAGCAGCTTGGACTTCATGAACAAAAAGTTTACTATCACGTAAGGAAACTTGTGAAGGCAGAAGCCATCACCATAGCAAGAGAAGAGAAAAAGAAGGGTGCGATCGCAAAATATTACAAAACTGTCTCGCCAGCATTTGGAATAGAGTTCCAACAGGGCTATAGGACAATAGAGAAGCTTTCGCTTCTGTGCATGGATGAGCAGATCCAAAAATTCTTCAAAGAATTCATTAAAGAAGACAATGCCTTTGAAGGAAAAATAGTTGTTGGCAGCCCAATGCCTCATGGGCCATTTAAAACAAGCGCCAGAGACGGCCACTACGCTTCGCATCTAACGTTTTTCCTAGGACAATTTTCCAAAATGCCAGAGGAATTCGCCATAAAGCTTGACGTTGACGTTAAAGCCGAAAAAGAGGAGAAAAACAATCTCATTCTCGTTGGTGGACCTGGAACAAACCTTCTGACGCAGGAGCTGAATGACTATTTACCGATTAGATTCAACATGCAATCTTCAGAGCAAGGCTTCTTGTTCGGTGGCTTGGTTTCTGGAAAAACTTCGCGGATTTATACTGCGGACGTCGCTGGGTTAGTGGCAAAAATCGTGAATCCTTGGGATAGTACTAAGCGAGTTATTGTTTTGGCGGGAAACAAGGCGGTAGGCACAAAAGCCTGTGTTTTGGCCTTAACAAATTTTTGGAATAAAACATTGCAAAATTATGATGGCGTAGACGCTTTTGCAAGGGTCATACAGGGTTTTGACCTAGACGGAGACGGAAAAGTTGATTCAATAGAGGTTCTGGAATAAAGTTGCACATTAGAAAAGAAAAAGAAATAATCTTTGCCTACGGTAACGATAACATTCAGGCAACACACAAAACAACGTTTGAGATCACAAAAGAAGCGCGCCTGTCCCAGAAAGGCACTTGCATTATCGCAACAGCAGCAGACAAAGCTCTCACTGATTTAAGCTCAGAGTTTAAGAAAAAATTGCAGAGAAAAAACGCAAAAATAGCAATATTGATCAAGGCTGGAGAAATTTCTGAAAGAGCGAGCGCTTCAGGAACACCGCAGCTAATTTTAACGCACCCAACAGACATGGTTGTAAGAAAAAGCAACTACGTCTGCAACCGAACATTGGCAATTCAAGCAGATAAAGCAGCATGTGACTTTTCAAGAAAACTTGTTGAGAAACTTAGGAATCCGAAGCAAGAAGTAAAAATAACATTGATAGTGAAAATCTAGCGGATTTTTGCGTCCAAAACAGCTTGCCACTCGTATGGGGCAGTTTCTCTAACAATTCTTGAAAATAAGATTTTTTCCACTCTTCTCCCACAATCTTCCACAGCACCTGTAAATCGAAGCTTCATACTTTCTAACTTTTCAGATGCATTAACGAAACTATATAAGTGGACTATGCCACCAGTAGGCTTTATGGCTTCACATGCTTTATCTACGAACTCTATGGCTTTTTCAGGCAGATTCATGATTAAGCGGTCCGCGGCACCATAGAGTCTTTCTTTAATAGCTTGCTTGGCGTCTCCTGGAATTGGGTAAACCCGGTTTTCAACTCTATTGAGCCTAATGTTCTTTTTCAGAAGCTCGACGGCATGTGGGTTAACGTCTACAGAGTAAACTTTAACATTTTCATTGTTTTTAGCGATGAGCACCGAGAAAGGGCCGACTCCGGCGAACAAGTCAACTATTGTTTCGCCTTTTTGAACGAGGGACGCGACCCTCTTGTGCTCGTAGGAAAGCCTTGGAGAAAAGTAAGCATTGGCAAGATCAATATAATACTTGCAGCCATGTTCCTTGTGAACAGTTTCTGTTTTAGATTGTCCAGCGATAACTTCGAATTCTCTCACGCGGTATGTGCCGCTAACTGCGCCGGCTTTCGCAAGCACTGTACGAACGTTTCCATACAGTTCCAGAACTGACTCGCCTATAACTCTTTTATGTGCATCAAGCTCCGGAGGAACATCAACTATGGCTATGTCTCCGACAATGTCTATTGCCCGTGGCAAACCAGCCAGCAAATGACGGGGAAGCTTGGCCTCGACAAGCTCGACGAACGTTTTCACACTTTTTTTTCTTTCTGGGAAAATATGAGTTGAAAGCTGAAAATCAAAAACTTGTTCCATGAACGCCTTTAACTCGTTTTCTTGGAGCTGGCGCACTAGTGGAACATAAATGAAGTCTGCATCTTTTTGAATTTTTAACTCTCTATTCACTACTGCAAATTTGTTAGTTAAAATCACAATTTTCTCGCCGTAAATTTTTGGCACTTTGATACAAAGTGATTCTCGAAACATGAAATCACAATGATTCGTTTTCTTTCAGCGTCTCTGTTATTTTATTTACTTTTTGTTTAACCATTTCGAAAAGTTTTTTGCTTATACAGCCTTTCTCCAGAGCCTTTTCAAGTTTTTCCACGTCTAAAATGTGAACCGTGCCGTTAGGCTGAATGGAAATGTCAACCTCCAAATCTACGTACCGTATTGCGTGCGGATAGACTTCGATGGGCGTGTTCAGGTTTACGTAGGTTCCTTTCCACTTGCCGCTGTTAGAGAGATATTTTGTGATTATATACCATTCGCCCATTTTTGCTTCGCTTACTGCTTTGTCTCCCACTTCTTTGTTAGCTTCTAGGCCGTCATAAGCGCCTTCACTTCGCATTGTTCGGCTATACTCGATTCGCTTGCCGTCTAAACGTTCTATCGTTGCTTGTCCCAGATTGAAGACCAGCCCGCTTGGTTTGACATGTTCCACTCCCACCAGCGAACCTACCTCGGGAAAATCGCACGAAATCTGCTTCTTGAATAAATTTTCAACTTCAGCAATGTCTTGCCCTTTTTCTGTGAGCTTCTCAGCCATTTCCAAAGCTGCTGAAACCCTACCTCCGCAACACTTGTAAAAATGATGGCCACTCAAAGTTGGAGCCACAAAGGCCCTTAACTCATCCATGCTTATTTTAGAAAGCGATGGTAACTCTACATCCATGAAGTGTGAGCCCTCAATTAAAAGGATCGGAGCTTCCACATGGAGCGCCTTTTCAATTAACTCCTTAACTCTCCCAGCAAGTTTTTCTATCTCACTTTCCAGTATTTTCTTTGGCTGTTTTGCTGAAGCTTCTCGCCAAATAATCCCCCATCCATCTGGTGCAAGGATTTTCCCTAAGGCGTAAAGTTCTGTACGTTTGTGATAATCCCGGATTTCTAAGCTAACTCCGCCTTTGCTCTTTCGCACAAGAATAGCGTGTTTTCCAACAATTTTCAGGCTAGCCGTTAAAATAGGCTGCTTTGCGCCGATTCTTTTTCTTTCAACCTGTACTGTTAGTTGATTATCATTCACGTTTACGCTTTCAGTTTTAGAAAGCCTACCTATAACATTTCCGCCGATATCAACGTAGACATTTTGTTCATCCGACCCAACCACCTTTCCCTTATATACGCCATCGACGCTGATGTCCCATTTTCGGGTTAGAACATCTGGGAAACTCGATTGTAGAATCTGCTGGAATGCGTTAACAGCTTCTGAGAAGCCTAGAACTCTTACTCCTTGCAGGTCGTATCTATCTTTTATTTTGATGTCTGATTGTGCTGAATTTTCTGAGAGTTTAAAACGGTTTTTTATGGTTAGGGATGGCTGAACTATTTCGAAGCCATTGTCTAAGAGCAATTTTGTAAGTGCTGTTGAGTAGATTCCTCTAACTTTGGCTTTCATCAACACGCCGCCACCTTGGCAGTTAGCCAGTCTTCTCGACCTTGAAAAGCCCGCCCACTTTTTTAATGGTGAACTTCACGTTCAACATTTTTTCGGCGAGCCAAATGTTTGTCGCCAAGTGTTCCGAAATTGCTCTTGTCAAATAGGCTGACTTGCCTTCTGCAAGGGCTACGTAAGGGATAAGCATGTCAGCCAAGTGTATGTCAACCGTGGGCATGGCGGAAATCTCTGTATGTAGTTTCTCAGCAGCTTCATTTCCAACAGCTTCGCTTGTCTTTCTAAGTTCCCCGATGGCGTCAGCACCCAAGATGGCTCCAGCATCAGTTTCAGCCCACAAAACTATGGAACTGCCCTTCTGTAAAGGATTTGACCTATCATTCACCACTTGGATTTCTGCCCCGTGATCCTTCTCCCTAAGATAATCATTCGCCGCCTTTGCCTGACGCTCAGCAACTTTCCTTTCGGATAGGAACGTACAGACTGAAACACCTTTTATGGCTTTAATTTTGCCGAAACTCTCTAGAAGAATTGACCGCAAAGAACGGCAAGGCTCAATGGCGATTGTTACTTCGCCCATACCTTTCGGGTAATAACCATATTTTGGAACAGTCAAAGAAGTGCCAAGTCCCATACGCTTCAACAATGGCAAAAGCACGTTCCGAATATAATTAATCGTTGGCGAATTTGAAACGTCTGTTCCACCTTTTGCCACATGCAACCGCACAGCCCCATCAGCGAACGCGCAAATAGGCAGAACAGTCATCAGAAGCATTGAAATGCTTCCAGCAGTGCCAATTTCAGCTTCAAATTTTCCGCTCCTAATCCTGTTTGGTTTAAACCAAAGTTCACGAGAGTTAAGTGCTGCACCTTCTACTTCAGCGTCGCAGATCCTAGCAGCCGTTGAGACGGCTTCTAAGTGTTGTGGCCTCAAACCCGGCTGAGGCCTATTCTGTCTAATGTTGCGGATATGTAATGGCTGTCCTAGAATGGCGGCTAGGGCAATTGAAAGTCTTAGGACTGTGCCGCTTCCACTTTTTTGGCTTCCGTCAATCTCCATCACTAAAAACTGAACCTCGCCACAAGTTGTAAGGGATTTCCGGTTTACTAGAGAGTTGCAAATAATTAATAAATGCGTTAAGTATTAAGGATTTGAAGGGAGAACCGTTTATGAGTTTAGAAAAAGAGAAGTTGGAGAAGCTTGTAGAAAGGATTGATGAGCTTCTCGTAGTTTTAAACAAGGTTGCGGAGGACCTGCGAACAGTCTCTGCCTCGATTAAATCCCTAGCGGTTGCGCAGCTAACCCAACCGCCTCTGCAAGTAGCCCACCCAGTCACTATATCTGAGGTTCATGAAAAGAAAAAGGTCATAGAAGATGTCAGAATGATGTTTCCAGAAGAGTTGGATAACTTGCTAAATTTTGAGGAAAAAGGAGATTACATCATAATAAAGCCTCGCCAGTTTCTGGGTTCAGAGAACTTTGCTAAAATAGCGTCTACAGTGCGGGGAATCGGTGGTGAGTACATTAGCGCAGGAAGAGACTCACACTTTAGGGTGCCCAAAAAAAGAATCTAAAATTGATATCCATATCTAATTGCAAAATCTTTAAACTCGCCAAGGTAAGTCTCCCACGTCAAATTGACGCTTGTGACTCTTGCTCCTGGCGGTCCATGTTTGCAGAATTCTATAACCGCTTTCACGGCTTCCTCTTCTCCTTCAAAGACCGCTTCAACCCTGCCGTCAGGCAGATTGCGAACCCATCCCTTTACGCCACTTTTCCTTGCTTCATAATGTGTTTCTGATCTGAAGAAGACGCCTTGAACCCTGCCGCCTATAAGAATGTGTGCCCTAACTTTCATGCTTCCACCTTTGCACGTACCAATGTCTTAAGAATTTTTGGTTTCGGGGGTTTATGAGTTTTCACTTTAACTCACCTCTCTCCACTGACCAAGCGTGTTGCTTCTTCGTAGGTTTTAAGAACACTTTTCGACCTTCAAGATTTGATGAGCGTGAATGTTAAGGAACTATTACGGAAAATTGTTGGTTTATGCTTCAGGTTTCGCTTTTCACAAAAAGCGACTGCAGCATGTAAGCAAGGCGGCCGGAAGGATGGCTAAGTTTTTGGATTTAGATCTCAAGATTGTCACGTTCCAGGAGAAGTTTTCGCAAATTTATGTTTATTTCGAGAACGGTGACGGTGAGCCTATTCCAATCTACTGTGACAAAAGCGGAAAAGACACGATACAGGAGATCTGTTTCGCCTTGAGAAATATGATGTTTGTGCTGTCATTTCATCCTAAACATTCGGCTTTAAAACAGATGCGAAAGTCCATCATGAGATTTTCTTGAATTTTATTGTTTGATTTTCAAGGGTTATTTCGTAGACTTGGTTCACGTCGAAGTTTATTCCTAAACTGTCGTATTCATATTCGGTTAGGAACAACAAGATTTTTGGAAATGCAAACTGTGTTTTCGCTGGGAAAATTGGCATTTGTTGCTGCAGAGCATGAAGGACGTCCTGCACGAGTTTTGCCTCGTCTGTTTGGGGTCTAACCACAAAGGGGGAGATTTCCCGTTCTTCAACTAGTTCTATCCGTTTTCCAAGGTTGCCATCTAAGTCACGAACTGACTCGATTTTGTTCACTCTGACGCGAAACATATTCACTCCCGTTGTTAAGCGCTATCGAAGGCTTATAGGTTTAACGGTTAGCCGGAAAGAGAAATCTCTATTCCATCTCGATGGTTGCTGGCGGCTTCGGCGTAACATCATAATATACTATTGAAACGCTTGCACATTTCTCAATTATTTCTTTAGCAGTTTTGTTCAGCGTTGCCCATGGGATTTCTGAAACGTTAGCTGTTAAGAAGTCCCTAGTCTGCACGGCTCTTATTCCGATCACGTACGGCTTCGTCTCAGATGACACTCTAATTGCATAAAGTATTCGCGCAATGTTTGGGTTTTCGTTGGTTATACTTGCTTGGAGGGAAATTAGGTTTTGAATTGGTGCGTGATGCAGGCGCCCGTTCATGGTTTCAACTTCTATACCTGCGATTTTTCCGTAGCGTCTTCCTCCACCTTTGACGCCTGTAGCTTTGTCCGCAAAGATTTTTACATGGACATTCCTCGAAGGAACGTTCAAAAATCGTGCAACGGTCTGCTGAATGTGAACAAGCCCGGGCTCACGGAGAGATTCGTTGTCAATCACGACGGCGAAGTACTGACTGGGCGCATATTTTGCAAGCTCACGTTCAGCAATGGCTTGGGCTTTTTTAACAGTTTCTAATTTGTCTGGACGGATTTCACCCACGACGCGGACGGATAAGCCTGGTCCAGGAAATGGGGGTCGCTCAGAAAGTTCTGCCGGTAATCCCAAATATCTAGCGACTAGTCTCACTTGCGATTTATACAATGTTGCTAGAGGTTCGACGACTTTGAACCCGTAGCGTTCCATGGGGTTTATACCCATTTGCTCCAAAACATTATGTTGGGTTTTAACGCCGGCGACAGTTTCTACAATGTCGGCGAGGATTGTACCTTGCACAAGAATTGAACATTTTTCTGCGTTGGCGGTCTCACTCAGAACACGGTAGAAAGTTTCGCGGAAAACCTTTCGTTTTTCTTCAGCGTCTCTTAGGCCTTTCATGGCACTCAGGAAGCGTTCGCGGGCGTTAACTATCTTTATTGGAACTTTGAAGGGCTCTTTAGCTAGAACTTCTGCCACGTGTTCAGGTTCGCCTTCTCGCATGAAGGCATCATCCATTATTATACATAGTAGGTTTTCACCTATTGCCTTATGCGTTAACACGGCGCACGTGGTGCTGTCGACGCCGCCAGAAACCGCCACCAAGGCCTTTTCTTTGCCTATTACCCTCTTTATCCCTTCAATTTGGGTTTCCACGAACTTTTTCGCGTCAAATGGTTCCAATCTAGGCGACCTCAATCCTCTCAACTGCTTAAGTGATTTGCAGTTTCCAAATTTATGTATTTGCCACAATGAAAGATACACGCGTGTCTCTTAACAGATAAAAAATCAACTTGACCTCCAAAGACCATAAATTATTAAGTTTTAACAAACCAATTCTGATCAGGGTCCCATTTGAACTTAGCAACATTTAACTTATCGTCAATAAAACTTGAGCAGCAGAACACTGAATTTCAAATTATTTATTAAAAAATCGGCGATTTTCTTGACTTAAAAAAGGCGCTAGAGGGGGTCCTTTTGGCGAACAAGTTTTTCTTTTGCAGCGTCCATAATTATGAAATTCGAGAGTGAGTCGATGAAGACAGAGGACGTTAAGGCTTTAGCTATGGCTGTAAGAAAAATGAAAGAAAGTTACATGGGTACACTTCATGTTCTTAATGGAACAGCGAAAGAAGCGAAGGAAGCAAAAAACTTGTGGAAAAATGGGAAAAAGCCGGTCCTTATACAACTTGGTTTAGCTCTAATAGCGTTCCCCGAGCCTCTTGTAAGCGATATTGTAGGTACTTTTCTGGTGGCAACGGGAATGGTCCAAGAGGGAATTCGACGTCAGACTCTATATGTTGATGATTTGCCCAAAACGTTTCAGAGCTTATTGAAGGACTTGCAGGCTACTAGGGATCGTATTTAGTACTAAAGATCTGGGTTTAGGGTTAAATTTTATATTTGCAGCATGTCATCTAAATAACATATTTGGGGAGATTAGATGAAACTCGTAACTGTTCTGTTGCCAGAAGCTTATCTAGAAGGTTTAGATGAACTTGTAAGGGCTAATATGTATCCTAGCAGAAGTTCTGCTATAAGGTCTGCCGTTAGAGATTTGCTCAAGAAAGAACTTTGGGAGAAACGTGGAAGATAAAGAAGCACAGCGCATTTTGCTTCTTTGTCGGATCCTTCCTAACTCTTGAGTCTTTTAAGGTGGACCATGGTCCTGATTTTCTTGGCGGTTTCTGCTGGGTTTTCTGCCTGCGTTATTTCTCGTCCTACGATTAGGTAGCGGGCACCGGAGTTCAGAGTAGTTTCGATAGTTCCTCCTTGGGCGCCTATTCCGGGTGAGTATATTGGAATTTTTTCGCCCAGTATACTGTGTACTTCTCTTATCTTTTCTGGGTACGTTGCGCCTACCACGACGCCGTCAGCGTCCCATTTTAGGGCTTTTTTGGCGAATACAACATATTGGGGGGTTTTTTCGCCAGTTTCAGCATCGAATATGGTTTGCCCATAGCCTTCGGCAGCCCCTTTGTGGCTCATGTACGTTAGAAGAATTACACCTCTGTCAAGTTTGCGGGCTACGTTAAAGATGGGCTTTAAGCCTTCTTCCCATCCTATGAAGGGATTCGCTATCAACGCGTCGAATTCTACAGCATAGTAATATTCGGCTATAACTTGGTTCGTTGAGCCTATATCGTTGGCTTTGCAGTCCGCTATTGTCGCCAATCCGTGTTCACGTGCTTTTTTGACGAGTTTTTGGATTCCGTCGAAAACGCCGAGGGGAAGGATTAGGTGGTGGTTGATTTTCACGGCGCATATATAAGGATGAACTGCCTCTAAGATGCGCTCTGCTTTCAAGTAAAGACTTTCGTGGTTTCCTGTTTGTTCGAAGGGAAAATCAAGGGCTAAAACGATATTAGAACTCTTGATTTTTGTTGTTTCTTCTATTTTAGCGCGGAAGGACAAGGACAAGGCACCGCTTTCTATTTGGAGGCGGAACTAAAAACTTTTATTGTTTTGGCTTCTCCGCCAGAAACCAGGTTTATGTAAGAAAGTGTTGTTTCTGTGTCTTCTTCTAGTTGCTCATTTGTTACACTATGGCGCCATAACTTACTGCAAGATGCGCGCTGGGTTCTCTGAGTCTTGAGTGGAAATCGCTAATACAGTTGTGCGTTGACAGAGTTGTGACGATGGATGAGGGATGGTCTATATTGACTTCTAGTTTTTGGATACTATGAAGTCGCGGGCCGCTACGATTTTTTATACTACGCCCTTGTTTTCAACGTTGGTTGGCATTTCTTGTGTATGAAAAGGTTACCATTAGGAACGCTGCTGGTTCGATGATAGTTTTTGCTGAGGTTCTTCTGATTTTTATCATTTAGTAAAAAAGCGGTACAGTTTTATACTTCGTTTTTTTAAGAGGAAAGTTTGTGGTTGAAGGGTTTCTCATGGCTGTGTCTCCGAGTATTCGCGAAGTCCTAGGGAGGAGAGTTGCAGGCGAAATAATCCTTTCAGGTAAACCTGGGGCTACCATGCGGAAGTGGCGGGAGCTTTTTGCGGTTTCTCAGATGAGCCTTTCGGAGAAGATGATGCTTTCTTCTTCAGTTGTTAGCGATTATGAGAGCGGGAGGAGGAAAAGCCCAGGTGCGAAGTTTGTCAGGAGATTTGTTTGGGCTCTTTTGCAGATTGATGAAGAACGGGGGAGCCGTTTTATTCGTGAATTTGCCAAGTTGACGAGTTCGCCGAGCATGGCTATTCTGGATCTTCGCGAGTTTCCTATACCGGTTCGCGTGGAGTATTTGTGCAAGGCCATTAAGGGCGAGGTTGTAGCTTGCATCGACAAGCATGTTAAGGAAGTTTGCGGCTATACGGTTGTGGACAGCAAGAAGGTTGTTGAAGCTTTTTCTGGGTTAGAGTATGCTCAGCTTTTTGGCGCTACGACTGATAGGGCTTTGGTTTTTACGAATGTGGAGAATGGAGGTTTTCCAATGATGATCGTGCGGGTGAGCAGTTTGAAGCCACGGGTGGCAGTTTTTCACCGCACAAGGCCTGATGCAGACGCGATACGATTAGCTGAATATGAGCAGATACCGCTGATATATTCTTCTTTGCCGAGCGTGGAGCAGCTTGTGAAGTCTTTAAGGAAACTGTATCGTATTGCCCTTCGCAGAAAACTTGGAAGACCTGTTCGGCCGCCGCCCAAGATAAGTGCATAAGGGAAAAGCGAAATGATTAAGGTCGGATGTTGCGGTTTTCCAACGGCCATGAAAAGGTACTTTGAAAATTTCAGTCTCGTCGAGTTGAACAGCACTTTTTATCAGTATCCTCAGGAGAAAACAGTTGAGGGCTGGCGGAAGAGGGCTCCTGAAGGCTTTGAGTTCACTGTTAAAGCTCATCAGGACATAAGTCACAAAGCGAAAATGAAAGCGGAAGAGACAAGTCTTCACGTTTTTGAACGCATGAAGCGAACATGTAAGACATTGAACGCGAAGATTTTGGTTTTTCAAACTCCAGCCTCTTTTAGGCCGGAGAGGCTTGGGGACGCGGAGGGGCTCTTCAGGGCTGTGAAGCGTGAGGATTTGATTTTGGTTTGGGAGACCCGTGGACCTGCATGGGAAAGCCCGGAGGTTTTCGAGAAGCTCAAGCGTGTTTTGGAAGAGTTGAACGTTGCGCACGTTACTGATCCTTTTAGGATTTTGCCAGCTTTCATTGGCGAGGTTGCCTATTTTAGGCTTCATGGCTTGGGTGAGCAGATGTATTATTATCAGTACACGGATCATGAATTACGGAGGCTGAAGGAGCTTGTGTCGCCTTATGAGCGAAAAGCCAGTAGAATTTATGTTCTTTTTAATAATCTTGCCATGTTTGCGGATGGTGCGCGATTTATGGCATATTTGTCTAAAGGAGTTTTTCCTAAGGTTACGGGTTCAGTGGGTTTAGCTTCCGTTAAGAGTGTTGCGGAGAAGGTGCGGTACCCCGCTGCGAAGAGTATGCTGCTTAAGAGGCTTGGGTGGCAGCTTGTCGAAGTCGAGGAAGGAAAGCAGATGCGTTTAGAAGCGCTCTTAACTGATTTGCACTCTAAGAGTTACGAGAGCGCGGAGCAGCTGATTGGTGAGATAAGGGCGGTTGAGGGTTTAAGGGACTAAGCCATTCTTCTTTTTTGGAAAACCTGTTTTAACAGTTTGAAATCTTCTGTTATTCGTTGCTTGTATTTCGCGCTGTATAGCGCCGCGGCTGGATGGAACGTTGGAAAAACCGATATCTGCAGGCCTAGAATAGAAGCAGAGTAGAATTTTCCGTGAGCTTGGGTTATTCCGTTAAAGGTTAAAGCGGCTTTGGAGAAAATGTAAGCCGTGGAATGGTTTCCAAGGGTTGCGATAAATCTCGGTTGAATTGCCAAGATTTGCCTGCTTAAGTACGGCGTGCAAGTTTGGATTTCAGCGGGCAAAGGCTCACGGTTTTTGGGTGGCCGGCACTTCAAAACATTGCAGATAAACACGTCTTCTCTTGCCAAGCCAGTTTCGGTCAGCATTGTGTCAAGAAATTTTCCAGCACCACCAACGAAAGGCCTCCCTTGAACATCTTCCCAGTAGCCTGGCGCTTCACCAACAAACATGATTTCAGTGTCAGCGTCGCCGTCACCAGGAACAGCGTTCTTGCGAGTTTTCCAAAGGGGACATTTAGTACAAACGATTACTTCTGCTGCAATTGCATCCAAGAGTATCTTCTTAGACAATCATGTATTCTCTCCGATGTAGGTTTCTTTCTTATCCTTATTCAGTCTTGGTGTTAGAGGTTTATGTGAATTTAAATTTTAGATTCGTTGAAAAAATAGAGTAGCGCGCTCTCATGATTGATGATAAAAAGTGTCAAATAATCTCTGTTTCGAGTTTTCTTGTCTTCACGTCTATTGAGGCGAGAGTGTTGTTTTTGATCAGTGTCCATGTTCCGTCAAGATGCAAGAGTGTTAGTGCGAGCGCTAAAGAAGCGCGCCTTTTGGGGGAAAATCGTTAGTATATCAATTGTACCGCAAGCTTCATCGCTGTTAGACGAGCGCACTAGTTTAGAACCACATTGTTGCAGTGGCATTGAGAGCCAGGTCGTTCAGTGTGGCCGCACCTACGATCTTCACACCAGGAATAAGGTTCACCTTTTCCCAGCCCAGCATTTGTTTTGAGGCTTCACAAACATCGATTTCGATTCCCATTTCCATTGTTTTCTTCAGCATTTCTGCAATACTAGGGAATGTTCCAAGCTTTATCTTCTCAGCTGCCTCGGGAAGTAGTATCCTGAGCGCGGAACCCAAATAGTACAATTTGGGTTTCAGGCCCATAACTTTCGCAGTCTGAGCAAGAACCAGAGGAGAGTATTGCCTTTCCGGATTGTCGCTCGTCTGCACGTACAGGATGAATTTTTCATCTTTCAATCTTTTCACCTCCTTTTATTATTCTCCTTTTGCTTGTCACCATGCTCTTTTACTATTCAAGATGGGACAGGTAAACATCGAACATGATCCCAGGCTTTTCTTTTTTCTAGGGTCGAAAAAAGGGAAGTTTAGGGCATGCATAAAACGGGGCTTACTGGAAAGGTTTTCATTGCACCAAGGTCATGTCTTGTCCGCAGCAGACCAAGGTTCCTGCACCTGCTTCAAGCACCTGCACCTTGTTTCCACAAACCTCACAAAGGTAGATTTCGCCCTTGTTTGTCAAGTAAAGTCCACCTCCTTTTCCTCAATCATTGCTTGTGCTATCGCATTTCAGCTCTATTTTTTGATTGCCTTCTTGACTTTCTGCATCATGTCTGGTGGGAATGGTGCTTTCATGTTGTGTACCTTTGCGGCATGTTCCGTTATCTTCTTCATGAGTTCTTCTTCAGTTTTTGCAGTTGCCTCAAAGTCGCATTTCATACCCAAGTCTTTGCATTTAAAAGATGGCGTTTCAATCACCTCCATTCGCGAATCACGCATGAGTCACATATGGTTGACGAGAAGCTTCTTTTCTTCTATGTTTCTTCAGCTTCTTCTCACTGAAGCATTTGCTGCCGGTTGGACAGTACTTTTCAGAGTGAAACGTGAATAGTTTGAAGAGCGGTTTCATCGTCTCATAATTCAAGGAATAGATTTGCTGTTTCTTTTTTCTCTCTTTGAAGACAAATCCGCATCTTTCTAACGGTTTAAGATTGTGAGAAATCATGCTTTGCTCCTGCTTTAACTTCCGTGAAATGTCACTCACACTTTTTGGTCCATTATTCAGAGCTTCTAGAATTGCCAAGCGTGTTGGATTTGCCAACGTCCCGAAGAATAAGTAGCAAGTCTCAGTCAGCCCAAATTTCATACACATCAACTCATATGATATATATTTCATATGAATAATCTCTCATATAAACCTTTCAGTCAGCCCTCTAAAAAAAGTATATGCTAGTCTTCTCCCGTGCAGACCTTTTTTTTCTCATACAGACTTCGAGCGACCTATGCTGCAAACAGCTGCGCGCGCGTTTGGGTTAAGCGTTAGCAAAGGGTTTATAAGCTTGATGTTACAGTAGCATTGGAGTTCTATTCCAACAAAACAAAGTGACACTTGGAAGGAGTAGGGAAGTAGTGAAGAATGTACTTAGCATGGATTGCGCTGGCTACTGGAGCCCTTGCAATGGTAATCGTAGCATACTTGACTTTCTCGATCTACCGCGAAGACCCTGGAACTCCTCAAATGCGTGAAGTAGCTAGGTACATAAGAAACGGTGCTAAGACTTTTCTCAAGAGACAATACAAAACGATTCTGGTTTTTATTTTTGCACTGTCACTTCCAATTGCAGCAATTTTCCGTTCGGCAGAAATAATTCTCTCTTTCTACTGTGGAGCATTGCTTTCCCTAGTAGCTGCGTATATCGGGATGAACGTCGCTGTCCGAGCAAACGTTAGAACAGCAAGAGCTGCAGCCACATCCCCAGCAAAAGCATTTACCCTTGCCTTCAGAGGAGGAGGCGTAATGGGACTGTCAGTCGTCGGACTAAGCCTGATCGGAATAAGCGTGCTATACCTTCTATACGGGCACAGAGAACCAAATTTACTAGTCGGATACGGGTTTGGAGCAAGCCTTGCTGCTTTATTCGCACAATTGGGCGGAGGAATCTTCACGAAAGCAGCGGACATAGGTGCTGACCTAGTCGGCAAAATCGAACAACGCATACCGGAGGACGACTATAGAAACCCAGCTGTGATTGCGGACCAAGTAGGCGACAACGTAGGCGACTGCGCCGGAAGAGGCTCAGACTTATTCGAGTCATTAAGCGATGACTATGTAACTGCACTGATCATCAGCTGGAGCATCTTTCTAGGAACCTCCAGAGTAAGCGCAACAATGTTTCCGTTCGCTTTGGGCATTTCAGGGGTTCTAGCCACCATAATCGGAGTCTTCGTTGTTAGAAGTTGGAAAAATGTCAGACTAATAATGTCTTTCAACGTCGGGTTATTTACTACAGCTGCAATCGCTACCGCAGGCGCATATATTGCTTCAATGTGGCTTTTCGACGACATACGGATCTTCTATTGTGCATTGAGTGGTATAGTCGCTAGCACTGCCGTAGGACTTATTGTGCAATATTACATTGGCGCCGATGGAGGACCAATCAGGCAGATGGAAGAAGCGTCAAAACGTGGAGCCGCCATGAACCTCATAACAGGCATGTCTTACGCCCTTCAAAGCCCATTTATACCGTTCGTTTCTATGATCGGCGCAGTCCTATTTTCATATGTTATAACTAATGGCTCTATCTATGGTGTTGTCGCAGCAAACCTAGGAACCGACTTGGCCATTGGAATAATAATGGCAAGTGATACATTCGGTCCAATCAGCGACAACGCGCAAGGAATAACACAAATGGTTGGAATGTCTGCAAAAGCCAACGGAACATTGCAAAAACTCGACTCCATGGGCAATACTACAAAAGCCTATGCAAAGGCATTTGCCACAGCATCTGGAACCGTTTCAACAGTTGTATTATTTGCCACATACAGTCAAGTGGTAGGACTCTGGGCAGCCAGGTTGAGTCAAGCTTTAGTGATTGGAATTTTGATCGGCGCAGTAATCCCCTTCGTCTTCTCATCTTTCACAATTGGAGCAACAGCGAAGGCAGCTTTTGAAATGGTTGACGAAGTCAGGAGACAGTTTAAGGAGAATCCAAGCATCTTAGAACATAAAGCAAAGCCGAACTATGAAAGATGCGTTGACATTAGCACAAAGAATGCCCTAAAGAAAATGGTTCTACCAACTTTCCTAACTTTGGCATCCCCACTTCTTATAGGTTTTATACTAGGGCCATACGCGTTAGGCGGCATGCTACTAGGCGGAACATGCACAGCAGCACTCCTAGCATCATTCTTCACCTTCGGCGGAGCGTTATGGGACAACACCAAAAAGCGCATAGAAGCTAAAGGATTCTGGGTCAAAGGAACCCCAGCGCATACAACAGCGGTCGTTGGAGACACTGTGGGCGACCCATTGAAAGATGTGGCAGGCCCATCACTGAACATCTTCATGAAGTTAACAAACATGACAGCGCTACTAATAGCTCCATTATTGCTTTCTACCACTCCGTTAATAACATTGGTATAGCCACTGTGAGAGTAGGCAATCGGTAACACTAAAGTTGATTCTGCCTGATTAACCATCCGAATCTCAAGCTCCTGCAACTCCTTCAGATAGCAGGTTACTTGAAAGCTGTGTCAACAACATTAACGATCGGTCCAGAATAGAATAGCGCGTGCGTAACCATTGAAAAGGGTCTGTTTGGAGATCAAATAGCCGACGAATACCATGTCAAAGTAGCTAGAGATGCCGAGGAAGCCGTAAGGCTTGTAGAAGTCGGCTTCAAGTATGTAACAGGCAACTACAACGACGGAGGTAAAATCTTTCGAAGACGAAAATAGAAGAATTAAACCAAAAGCAAGAAAATATAGGAAAAGGTTTTTAGTTTAGTTGCTATATGAAAGTCTGCAAATGTGTGTAGAG
>CAZDZM010000003.1:0-48459 GCA_964509945.1 uncultured Candidatus Bathyarchaeia archaeon | reverse complement strand
ATAGTGACCTTAAGAAAGGAGAAGGAAGACCAAACTTTCGGAGAACATTTCCAGAAACTCTACGAAAAGACGATCGCCTATGTAAGGAAAGTGGAAAAAACTAGCGGGCAGCTTTCGAAATCAGCGGATAAACTTCCTTTGTGACGTATTCAAGATACTTTTCTTTATCTGTCAAGTTGAAAGTGGTCACTGAAGCGTCACGGGTTATGCCCACAACATAACCATATTCCTTCGACCTTGCCACAACATACCAAAGGTCGCCGTGCTTGCAATAATCTTCAAAAAGGGAAGTATTTATCAAATCTGGCCCATAAAGCGAAAGCTTGTTTACATTCGGAATATCCACATTATCAAAGAAGGTTATCTTCGTATCCTCAGGGTTTTTTAAGTGATAGCCCCTTAAGATCTCAGGAGGAATTCTAGCCTCAACAACATAACCCATCTTCTCATAAAGTATCTCACTCAGCTTATTCGCTATAAAATTCGCCAAACGTTTCTTCTCCACAACAGTCAAGAACGTAGAATCGCCAACCTGGGAAAAACTGAATAGAGCTTCAACTGTACGCGGTAACGGTGCAACTTTGCCCCTGTGGAAAACGTGAACCACATAATCGTGCGAGTAAATGCCTCTAAGCATGTTTCCCCTTGGCAGAAGCCCCACCACTTCTGTCACGAGCGTAAACTTGTAATCGCCCTCCTCGTAAGGCTCTTCAGTACGATAGCCCTCAAGTCTGGACGCAACTTCATCCAAAGAAAGCGGCTCCGAAAGCCTGAAAATTTTCCCAGCAACAACCATTCCAATGCCTCGCTTTCTAATGCTGCTAACGGCGCTTATGAAATTTTGCTTTACCATGACTAGGGCGCGTGCGGGGTCTAAAAACTAACAGAGCTTAACAAAAGCGCAACTTACGTCAGCGGACCTGTTGAAAGCGCGCGTCTATCACACTCATTGTCACTGCAATAGTTGAGTCTTGCAATATTTGAGCCACGGAATGTATTTTGGCGGCTCTTCGTAGGGACAAACCGTCTGAAGAACAGCTTTCGGCGCCACCCATCGTTTTCCACTCTTTTTTGCTTCAAGTCTAGAATTGGCAATATTGGTTTCATGGCGTTTGATTGCCGCTTCTCGGCATTTTTGATATTGGGAACATGAAACTTTAATTCGGATCAGCTTTTCAAAATCCACATTGTGCCGTTTACAATGAACCTTTTTAACCTTAAACTCGGTTGGCATGTGCAATCTGCACCCAAAATAAATGTATGATGCAGCTGAACTTAGAACTTTCGCACGTGTTAACCACAAAAGCTCATTCGAAATTGAAGAATAACATTCAGCAACTGCGAAATCCATTGAGGATGCTCGACAACTCGTTGAGGCAGAGTTTGAACATTTATGTAACATCTAAGACGCTAAACTCTTCGAGAATCATAAGTGAAGAAACCATTTTAATTGCTGCAAAATCATCAAAATTGTTTTAATAAGAGAGTTTTCACCCTTATTTACCACCGCGGAAGAGGCAAAAAGCTACAATGCTGATCCAAGAGGTTATCCTGGAAAACTTCATGAGCTATGAGTACGCTAGGGTACCCTTTAAACCCGGCGTAAACGTCGTGTGCGGACCCAACGGCTCTGGAAAATCGTCACTTCTGCTCGCCATATCCGTAGCCTTGGGGCAATCATACACGGAACGGTCCAAGAAGCTCAGCGATCTGATACGTTGGGGCAAAGACCAAGCTCGCGTTACGTTGATATTGGACAACAGCAAAAGAGGTGACAGAAGACCTGTTTCAAAATTTAGTAAAGATCAAATTTTTCTCACGCGCGTCCTACGGCGGGATGGTGAATACTGGTTTGAGCTCGAAAATCGAGCCGTCACAAAACAGGATGTTCAGAGGCTTCTTGGCAAATTAGGCGTCGACCCAGATAACATGCTTATCATCATGCACCAAAACATGGTTGAACAGTTCACGGTGCTCTCTACGCAGGAAAAATTGCGGATGGTTGAGGCAGCTGTAGGCCTTGAGCCCTACCGCGAAAACGTGCTGCAGGCACAGCGAAAATTAACGCGCATTCTTAGCCAAGAAGAATCCATCGGCAAACTCTTGGAATCTGCAGAGCAGACGCTCAACTACTGGAGAGAACAGTACGCCCGATATCAAGAGAAAAAGCAGCTGCAGACCAAAAGGAGATTCTTGGAAAGAGAACTTGCTTGGGCGGAAGTTGAAAGAAAAGAAAGTGCAACTAAAGAGTTAGAAGCCACCAGAGAAAAAGAACTAGAAATCTTAAGTCGGATTGAAGAAGAAACAAAAATCGCAACAGACCAGCTTCAAATCCAACAGAACCAGCTAGAAAAGCTAAAAGCGGATCGGAAGACAAACTTTGACGAACGCCTCAGCCTTGAACGTGGAAAAGCCGAAAAAGAATCAACAATTTCTCTTTGCCAACAACTGCTAAAAGAAACAGTAGTCCTAGAAACGGCTATTCCACGCGGCAGAAACCCAATACAGTTTAAGCTCCTAAAAAGCGAAAACCTAAAGGAGCTTATAGAAGACTCTTACCAACAGCTTTCAAAACTGGACGAAAAAATAGAAGAAAATCAAGCGGAAACGAAAAGTCTGGAAGAGGCAGCGGAAAAAGTTGGCGACCAAGTCTTAGACAACCGCATCAGATTGGCTCTACTGCAGTACCGAAGAGAAAACGTAATGGCCAATTTAGAAAAGGTAGAAAGTGAACTCAAGAATGCAAAAACAAGTTTATACTTGGCCACCGCAAAAGCAGAACAGTCAGGTCCCAGGATTGCAGTCTTGAAAAGTGTCGGCGAAATCATCGACGAAATCCGCCTTACAGACGGCCACTTGGTAGCCCTCGCCGACGTTTCAGAAGATATAGAACACATGTACGAATCCTACTCTAAGCTCTATTTGGAACTGAAGGAAAAGGCGCAGCTGGTTGCTGAAAACCGTGACAAAGCGTTGGAAGAAGTTAAAACAAGGATGCAAGCCTGGCGAACAGTAATGCAAAGCCTCTTGGATCGTGTTAGCCTAGAATATCAGAAAACTCTGACTCAAACTCAAGCAACTGGAGAGGTTAGACTGGCAAATGGACACGATATCGAAACTGCAGGCTTGGAAATTCTCGTAGGCTTCAAAGGAGGAAAACCCGTTCCTCTGGATGCTTATACACAAAGTGGCGGAGAAAGAACAACGGCCACCATGAGCTTTCTTTTGGCTTTACAACAACACGTTCGCTCCCCGTTCCGTGCTGTGGACGAGTATGACATTCACATGGACCCGAAAAACCGCGAAATTATCGCGGAAATACTCATATCAACAGTAAAGAACGCGAATGCACAATACGTTGTCATCACCCCTGGCCAAGTGAGTTTCACAGAAGAAGCTAGCATAATAACGGTCCAGAACGTTGATGGAAAATCAATTATTAGAGAGGTTACCTAGTGCAATCTAAGAAAGAGCAAAAGAAAATCGGCAGAGAAAAACTGCAGCACATAATAGAAATGTGCATGTCTGTTGAGTCACGTACCATGGAGCCTTTCCTTCTGAACGTCGACGACGTTATCAAAGTGATTAAAGAGTACTTTCCCCAATGGAAACAACCGGAAGACCTATGTCTAGACGCTGAAACAATACACCACTTGGCTTCAGTTATAAAACTGCAAAGCGAATGGATTAAAAACCGTTCAACCTCACTCTACACAGACCCTTTTCTCTTGGAAGAAAAACTTACCCAAATAAAAGAGGAAGAAATGATTGATACTTTCCTTAAGGCCTGGCATCCCATAATCGAGCTGGAGCAGATCTCACTTCATAGTTTGGCAGAATCGATCCGCTACTGGGAAACCCTAATACCGCTCAAGGAAAGATGGAAAGAATTTCCAGCGCCTGAGATTGAGACAATGCGTGCATCAAGGGAAGAATTGATAAAACAGAAAATCCTTATGGATAAAGCCTTCTCCGAAGAACTGGAAAACTTCTGGCAAGAACTGAAGAAGAAAGTGGAAGAAAAAGGCGAAGGCCAAAAAATCTTATACTGGGACTTTGTCGGCGCAGAAACCCACGAGGAAACCGTTCAGAGGGCTTTCATGACGAGCTTCTTGGTCACATACGGCTATGCAACATTGGAAATTCGCCCTTTGGAAGAAAAAATCTTCATTAGGGCATACAAAAAACCTCCAGCTAAAACGGGTGGCAAACAGCAGATTTCAATACCAATAGCCATAACGCATGATGACTGGCAAAGATGGAAAAGAGGCGGAGAGAAGTGAGCAAAAGAAAAGCCTACTATACAAGCAAAGTAAAAAGGGCAACTCACATGCTTTTTTACCGAAGACACAAGAAACCCGGTGTGAAAGGCTGGGAACTCAGAAAAGGCCTAGGCTCAGACTACCCGAAGGTTATAAGCATTCTAGACGACTACCTGAAAACCCTTGACTTACAAGTTAAAACTGTTTTCGAAGAGGAAAAACCAAGCGAAAAACCCACTTTGGAGGAACTGGACAAGGCTCGATTCTACATAACCTTGAGGGGCGAGTTAACCCCGAAAGAAACAAAGATGATAGGATGGCGAATAGACGATCTCGCAGGCTTAGCCATAACCATTGCCTACGTAATATCCAAAAAGGGAAAAGCGCCGCGAAAAGAGGTTGAAGAACTCTTAAGCGAAAAACTTTTAGGGTGGAAGGTCGGCCTAAACGTCGATCGTTACATTCGCTATGGATATTTAACACAGGACGAAAATGGACAGCTATATTTGGATTGGAGAACCCGCGCAGAAGTAGACCAAAAAGCCTTGATAGACCTGCTCTTGAAAACTGGGACGCGGCCAGCCGCCTGATAACCTACTTTCTAATTCTGCGATAAATGAACGCTATGATTACGATAATGATTATTACTGTTAGGGCAAGTAATGGACTGCCCAGAAACTGATCTACAATTGATTCGTCTACAGCATACACGGTGCTTATCAAAGTAGATAAGAACGCAACCAAGCATAGCGAGAACGCCATTCTTCCATCTTTTCCCTAGAAAGCTAAGTTATACTTACGTTTTGTATTTGGAAATATCTTTTAGCCAGAAAGCGTAAACGCTCAGCGTTTTTTCCGTTTTTTCCTATAGCTAAACCCTTGTCTTTAGGATTGACTGTTACAACCGCAATGGTTTTCCCATCAGTCCTCTCCGTTATGCGAACTTCTCTGACCAGTGCTGGTTTCAGCGCATTCTTGATGAATTGTACGGGATCTTCTGAATATTCGATTATTTCGTGTTTTTTCCCAGTCATTTTTTCGAGAACATGGATGTTTCTTCCGCCTTTTCCAATGGCTACACCCACTTGGCCTTGGTTAACGATGAAGATTGCGCGTCCCTGCTCCTCGTCAATTATGCAGTCTTTAACACTGGCCCCGCTTACGCTTTCAAACAAGGCAATGTAACGCATTTCTTCCGCTGTAATTTTTATGCCAGTTGTCATTCGTTTCCCACATTGGATTTTTCTAGTTCATTGCCCTCAACTATTTTCAAAAGTTCTGAGTCACCCATCTCTCTTACACTTAGTACGGAGATGCTAAAGAGTTTTCCGCAGAGAGCAGCCAAATCCATGGAAGCCCCCTTGTACACTAAAGCTGGAACTTTTGAGAGTTTACAATAATATTCTATTTCATCTTTTATGGCTTTTGGGCAGTTGGAGGCCAAAATGATCATTTTGGCTTTTCCTGTTTTGGCATTCTGTATAGCAGAGTTGGCTCCGAAAGACACTTTACCAGTTTTTACAGCTGTTGCAATCGCCTTGTCTATGTCTATCACTTTTCTTCCCCTGTTTTTTCAAATGTTGACATGTACAATTCCACTAATCCTGTGCCAATAGGAATTGACTGCCCAACTATTACGTTCTCTGTTACGCCTTCCAAAGCGTCGCTTTCACCCTTTACAGCCGCCTCAACAATGTTAGGAACAGTTATTTCAAAAGCAGCTCTCGCCAGAACGCTTGACTTTTTGCCGCTTATTCCATGACGCCCTATTTGCTGCACCTCGCCAGTTGATGTCATCATATCTGCAACAAGCATAACGTGGCGTACATCTACGTCCAAGCCTTGTTCGTCCAAAACTTCTCTAGCCTCGTGGATCAACGCGTTGCGAGCAGCTTCTATTCCGAGGGTTTTCGCTATTTCATGAATATTATTCGTTATTGTTCTAGAAGTATCCACTCCAGGAACTTCTAAAACTTTAGACAGGTTTGAACCGTCTGTCCTTATAACCCATTCTCCGCGTTCTTCTGTGACTAGTACGCGTTTTATGTCAGGTACGCCTTTGATATGGAACGTGGAGATCTTGTCAAGTAGCTTCCTTAGGGCTTCAGTCTTTTTGGGCTTAATGTGGAGGTTGTCGCCCCTTGCCTTTATGGTGCAGTTCTGCACCTGCAACTTTTCCTCAAGTTCCTCTAGAGTTACACCTCTGTCCTCCATCATTGTCTTGTTAAGTTCCACTATTACTTCCTCCCGTATCGGGTCTTCATAAACTGCCTGTGCCAGATTTTCTAGGGTCGTGCAGACTATGTTACGCGCAAGTTTCACTGCTGCTTCTCTGCTTTTCCTATGTTCTTCACCTAAGAATATCGTCATTATGGGTGTGGATGGGATTCTTCGAGCGTCAACTATCTCTATTAGTCGCGGCAGACCTAAGGTTACGTTTTGCTCTCTAACTCCAGCGTAGTGGAATGTTCTAAGCGTCATCTGCGTGCCAGGTTCGCCTATAGACTGAGCTGCGACTATGCCTACTGCTTCGCCTGGCTCCATTAAGGCGCGTTTATAGCGTTCAACCGTCAACTTTACCGCCTTCTCCACATCTTCAGCACTCAGTCTTGCTTTGGCTAAATTCTGCTTGAGTTGATCCAGAAGTATGGGTGTAAGTTGATCTTCAACTTCTTCCAACCGCTTTTTGGCAAAATCGAGCGTTGCTGTTACCCCTTTTTCCTCTCCGATTTTTATCTGGTCAATTAGGCGGCTTACGTTCACCGCTTTTCCATGATCGCTTTTGGCGGGGTCAACGCCGTCTTCCCCATATTTAAATTGTATTATGTCACCTGCGGAATCTCTGACTGTACCATCGTATTCCAAGCGTATGTGCTCAAGTGCGTTGATCAACCTCCTTTGCATGTAACCACTTTGTTGCGTCCTAACTGCAGTGTCCACGAGTCCTTCTCTGCCTCCCATGGCATGGAAGAAAAATTCGATGGCATCAAGGCCATTTTGATAAGATGAGTAAACAAAGCCTCTTGCCCTCGGGCTTGGGTCTCCTTCTGGGAAGTGAGGTAGAGCACGGCTCACGTATCCTCGCAGTATTCTTTTTCCACGAACCGACTGCTGCCCTACGCAAGCGCTCATTTGCCCGATGTTCAGGCTTGAACCTCTGGCGCCTGTTCGAGTCATTACCATGCCGGCGTTTTCAAGGGTAAAGTCTTCTTCAGCTATTTTTCCAGATTCATCTCTGGCTGTGGCTAGTTCGTGCATTACGTAAATTTCAAAGGATTCTTCAAGGGTTTGGCCGGGAAGTCTCGTCAAGGTGTCGTTACGGTAACTTTTTATGAGCTCTTCTATTTTCTCCTGAACACGCTCCATTGCCTTCTTTATTTTGTTTTCAGCCTTCGGAGACAAGACAAGTTGATCATAAGAGTACGTGAAACCCCGCATGGTTATGAAAAGCTTAAGAAGCCTAGTTATCTTGTTCAGAAATTCTCGTCCAGCCTGAGTCCCGTAATCCTTTATTATTCTGTGGAGAAGACTTTCAGACTGCTCAGAACCTATGGAACGCCTATCTATGATGCCTGAGACAAGTTGCCCATTCTTCACAACCACGTAGGCGTCGTAGGGGCACTCTTCTTCAAAACATTTGGTACATCCTCGACAAAGATTTGCCTTCAAAACATAATTCAAGGTCTCTGGCAAAAACAGGCTGAAAATCTGTTTGCCACTCCAGAGAGGCTGGGGTTCCTCAATTTTGGGAACAGGCAACGGACCATCATAACCGGTTGCTGTTAGTAGACGATTTACCTCCGCCTTTGTTAGATAATTCGACTTTCTCGTAAACAGGTAGGCGCCTGTTATGAAGTCTCGAATGGCGCCTATTATCGGACCTCCGAATCTTGGTGACAATATTTGATCTTGAACTTGCATCAGCAGAAGGGCTTCTGTTCGTGCCTCCTCGCTCTGCGGTATGTGTAAGTTCATTTCGTCTCCATCGAAGTCCGCATTGTAAGGTGGACATACGCAGAGGTGCAATCGGAAAGTTTTGTATGGCAGTACACGCACGTAATGCGCCATTATGGACATTCGGTGAAGTGAAGGCTGGCGATTAAAAATGGCTATATCACCGTTCTTGAGGTGCCTTTCCACAATAAAGCCTGGTTCCACTGCTTCAGCGATTTTTTCTCTATCCACAACGAACTCAAGTCTTATGCGTTTGCCATCAGGTCTAATTATGTAGAGGGCGCCAGGATATTGTTCAGGTCCATTTATGACAAGTTTCTTCATTTCTTCAATGTTCCAAGTAGTCACCTTTTCAGGGACAGATAACCGCATGGCAACGTCGCGTGGAACACCAACCTCGTTTATGTCAAGATTTGGGTCTGGAGAGATAACAGTGCGGGCTGAAAAGTCAACTCTTTTTCCCGAAAGGTTACTTCTGAATCTGCCCTCTTTTCCTTTTAGTCTTTGTGAAAGAGTTTTTAATGCTCTTCCAGAACGGTGCCTTGCTGGAGGTATGCCTGAAGCTTCATTGTTAAAGTATGTTGTCACGTGATATTGGAGAAGTTCTGACAAATCTTGAATTATTAGCGTCGGTGCCCCAGCATCCATATTTTCCTTCAGTCTTTGGTTGATTCGGATTATGTCCACCAATTTATGGGTTAAGTCGTCTTCTGAACGGATGCCCGACTCAAGCGTGATTGAGGGGCGGACGTAGACCGGCGGAACTGGTAAAACTTGCAGAACCATCCATTCTGGCCTCGCAACTTTTGGGTTAAATCCTAAAAGTTCAATGTCTTCATCGGATATACGTTCAAGTCTTTCTCGAACCATGCTCGGCGTCAGCGGTTCAGAGCCGCTTTCTGTTTGCTCAATGAACTTTGTGGGCTTCTCAAAAGTTATTTTATATTGAGGCGCCGCGCAGTGAGGACACTGCTTTGTTCTAATTTCCTGTATTATGCCTTTATAAACTTCGTCTGGAACTAGGCCTAAAAGCTGGCGAAATCTGATGATGCGTGTTCGAACTTTTTTGACTGGTTCGTCAGGAAGAAGTATGCGCCCGCAATTTCGGCAAGTTGACCTTAAAAGGTCATAGATTATTTTGGTAAATTCAATGTGTATGATCGGAACCGCCAGTTCGATGTGTCCAAAGTGGCCTGGACAACGAATGGCGGTGTTGCCGCAGGTTTTACATCTTTGGCGTGGCTCAAGGGTTCCAAGCCTGCCATCCATCAGTCCAGCCGTTATCGGAGCACCATCTTCATCATAGGTGTCTGGTGTCTGAATTTCCACCACCGAAGCTTTACGCAGGTCTTTTGGTGAAATTAAACCGAAAGAAACTTCATCGACAACTTTGTGAACTATTTCTTCTGCCATTTTAAGCCTTCTCCTTTAGCTTTAATTTGGGTGTTATGCACAAGCTTACCAGTTCTTGTAGAAGGAGCTTAAAAGCATAGGAGACCACCACTGGGGAGACTTTTGCTTTGTCGTCGCAGATTTTACAAACGTATTTGCCTTGTTTCATGTCATAGTAAGCTATTTGGCCGCAATTTTCGCAAACATATAGTGTGTATTTGTCAGATTCTTCTAGTAGTCTGTCTCTGAGAAGCATGGCGGCTCCGTGGCCTATAAGGCAGTCACGCTCCATTTCACCGAATCTAAGACCACCCCCTCTAGCTCTTCCTTCTGTGGGCTGCCGCGTCAACATTTGCACTTGTCCTCTTGCTCTGGCATGGATTTTATCTGCGACCATATGGTGCAGTTTCTGGTAGTATACTATTCCAACGAACACGTCTGCAACAAATTTTTCGCCTGTGGTGCCGTTATAAAAAACTTCGTTGCCAGTGTGACTGAAACCTAATTTGATGAGAGCTTTTCTAATCTCATCAGGTTCTTCGTTGGAGAATGGCGTTCCATCCACTGGTCTTCCTCTTACGGCCGCCGCTTTTCCAGCCATTGACTCGATGAACTGTCCGATAGTCATTCTCGAAGGTATTGCATGCGGATTGATTACTATGTCGGGAACTATACCTTCCTCTGTGAAGGGCATATCCTCCTGTGGGACAATTAGCCCTATAACTCCTTTTTGTCCATGGCGTGAGGCAAATTTGTCTCCTAATTCTGGAATACGCTGATCGCGAACTCTGACTTTTACGAGTTTGCTGCCTTCCCCGGATTCAGTTATAAAAATCGCGTCTACGACTCCTATTTCTGAGGGGCGCATGTCCGTGGATGTGTCCCGCATGGATGGCCCTTTTACTTCAAATTCTTTATATTCTTCAAGAAATCTGGGCGGGCTGATCCTGCCGATCAGGACGTCTCCGCCTGCAACCGTGGCTTCTAGGCCTATTATTCCATCCGGTTCAAGAAGCCTATAATATTGTTCTCCCCTGTAGCCGCGTGTTCCCGGCTCGGGCACGGTGAACTTGTCTTTCAACCCTCCTAAGTACTGGCGGCACTCAGCCTCGTATATTCGGTAAAAGGTTGAGCGGCCTAGGCCTCTTTCTATGGAGGCCTTGTTGAAAATTAAGGCGTCTTCCATATTATAGCCTTCGAAAGAAAGCACGGCAACCACGCAGTTTTGGCCGGAGGGACGTTGTTTATAGCCAATTACCTCCATTAATTCAGTTTCCACTAGAGACATTTGTGGATAATGCAAAACATGCGACCTTGAGTCTACGCGATGATGAAAATTTGTTCCGTAGACCCCCAGAGCCTGTTTAGCCATAGCGGCCTGGTAAGAGTTTCGGGGTGACTGGTTATGTTCCGGGTAGGGTATTGTCGACGCACAGATTCCCAATACTGTGTATGTTGCGATTTCTGTGTGGGTGTTCTCTGGAGTCACCTTGTCAGGGCTTATGGCAACATAAGCATTTTCTTCTTCTTCAGCATCCAAATATTCAATCATACTGTTCTTGACAAGGTCTTCCCACGACCATTCTCCAGAAGATATTTTTTCAACATGCTTCTGTTGAAGTTTCGGAACACCGTTTTCAACTATTATTAGGGGACGCCTAACTCTGCCCTCATCGCAGTTGGCGTAGATTTCTTCTCTCTTGCCTTGCTGCTTTGAGAAGCAAGTTATGTTAACCTCAGTCGAGATTTCTCCACTTCTTCTTTTTTCTCTGAATTCTTTAACTAGCTCGCTTGGAGAGTTACAGTATCCAATAATGTTTCCGTCAACAAAAACTTTTGCTCCTGAAACTCTAAGAGTCTCGTTAGTTTCATACGCTGGAACCACTCCCATGTTAAAGAGTGTCTGTCTAATTTTCTCGGGGTTTACGCCCACTGAAATCGATGCAGATAAGGCTAGGTTTTTGACGAGGCCACAGTTAGAGCCTTCAGGTGTTTCATTTGGACATAGACGACCCCAATGGGTTGGGTGTAAATCTCTGGCCTCAAAGTTTGGTTGACTTCTGCTTAGAGGTGACTGGAGTCTGCGTAGGTGGCTCAAAGTGGACATGTAGTTTGTTCTGTCCAGAAGCTGAGTTATGCCTACTCTTCCCCTTCCCCAGTTTCCAGTTGCAAGCGCATGCTGAAACCTTTCTGTTATTATTCCCGGACGGACTGCAGCCGAGACCGTTATTATTGGACCTTTTAGTCCGATACGTTCAAGCTGATATTTAATGTCTCGTGTGAGGTTCCTGAAGGCTACTCTGAAGAGGTCTGCAAGGAGTGGACCGGCAAGACGTAGTCGTTTATTTTTGAAGTGATCTTTATCGTCAGTTTTTCTCCTTCCAAGTTTCAGTTCGATAACTCTGCAAGCCATTTCGGCCAAGAAGAGGGCTTTGTCTCTACGATTCTTATTCGTTCTGCCCAAGTGAGGTAGAAAGTTCTTGTCTATGGCCGTTTCAGCTTTTTGTATTCGATACTCCTCAACTTGGCCGTGGGCAACGCGGTTTCCAATAAAAACTATTGCGTCATTGGCTGTATCTACGCCTAAGGCTTTTTCAAAGGATGGGCCCATTTCGCTTTGCATTTCCTTTTCAAGAGAGATTGCTTCAGCAATTTCCTTGTCTTTCTCTAAGCCTAGGGCACGCATTATCACCACAAAGGGGATCTCAGTAGGTACACCTGGCATTGAAACATATACGGCTCCGTCTGGCTTAAGTTTCAACTCGATCCTTGCCCTGAAGCCCACGGTTGTGGAGAATATTTTAGCTTGATATACTGGTGTTGTCCCCTTATCGTCTATGTCAACTATTATGCGATTGGGAGCCAAGTCTTCCATGGCCACTATGACGCGCTCAGAACCGTTAACTGTGAAGTAGCCGCCTGGATCGTCAGGGTCTTCTCCAGCCGCTATTAGCTCTTCCTTTGAAAGTTGGGACAGAAAGCACAATTTTGATTTTAACATCACGGGAATATTTCCGATGTAAACAAGCTCGGTGTCCTGTTCTCTTCCATCTATGATTGGCGTCAATTCAAGGGCTATTGGGGCCGCGTATGTTAGGTTCCTAAGTCGAGCTTCCATAGGGTAGATTTCATGTTTCGTGCCGTCTACTTCTGTTGCGTATGGGCCTGTTATTCTCGACTGAGGATCTATCACCCAAACTTGTCCCAGCTTGACCTTGTACGGGTTTTCGGGAATTTCTATTGGAATTTCGCCTACTTCGTCCACTACTTCTTGTAAACCGTGATCTATGAACTCGTTGTAAGAATCTAAATGTTGCCGAACCAGGCCTTTCTCACTAAAAAAAGTTTTTAACAAAATATGGGTATCTTCTTTTGAAATTTCAGCCAATTATATCCAGCCCCCGCAATCTCACATTAACACATGTATCGATAGGACGATTTGATGCGGGATTATTCAAACTTTTAAATTCCTCCAACTATTGGATCATCCGATTTGAAAAATGGTCTCCAATTTCTTGAAAGAGCTAGAGACGTAACGGCATAGCTTTCTAATAAACTTTACCGTTGAAAAATTCATTTCAACGTATTTTTTATAATCTTTGCTAAAAAGGATAGCTAGACCCGAAAATGATTCTTTTTACAGGAATTGGATAGGCGCGCGCGCGCATGGATATGTTAGCATACGGAGCGCGGTAGAAATGATTAATAAGAAAGAATGTCAAATTTTGTATTCCGTGCGCGGCGGTAACCAAGCTAGGTCAAAGGTGAAGGACTCAAGATTAACGCTCTTTGGCTTGAGAGCCTCTTTGAGATATCCTTTCCCGTAGGGGTTCGCAGGTTCAAATCCTGCCCGCCGCACCATTCTATAAGGTACTATACAATTTTCTATAGGCTGAATCGCGTTCTTACCTAGAATAGCGCGCGCGTTTTTGCAAGAGTTTCATGCTTCACCGCGGGACAGCTCGTGGGCATGGCTCTCGCGGGCTTAGCCACCATAATGGGGCTTATAATTTTGAGCAGAAGAGTTGAAAAAGAAAGCGTTTTAGGTCAGTGCATACATGTTTCATAATTACTCTAATAGCTAAAAAAGGGAGCCACATGAACTTCGTCGACAAAATAGCCAAACTGAAAAAGGAAAAGAACGCAGTAATATTAGCTCATAATTATCAGAGGCCAGAAATTCAAGACGTAGCTGACCATATTGGCGACAGCATAGAGTTAAGCCGAAAAGTCATGGAGGAAAAAGAAGCGGAAACGATAGTTTTTTCTGCCGTGGATTTCATGGCCGAATCCGGCGCCATTCTAAATCCTAACAAAAAGGTTCTGTTACCTAGCTTGGGAGCTCGGTGTCCCATGGCGCAGATGCTCACCGTTGATGAAATTAAACGGTGTAAGGTGCTTTATCCGAACGTGCCTGTAGTTTTGTACGTGAATACCTTGGCTTCCGCTAAAGCTTACTGTGACATATGCTGCACATCAGCAAATGCCGTGGAAGTAATAGAATCTCTTAACGCTGAAACGGTTCTCTTCGGCCCAGATCGCAATTTGGCTGAATACGTGAGCGAAAAAACTGGAAAAACAATTATTCCCATTCCAGAGTGGGGTTTCTGCCCAACTCATCTGCTTTTCCAGCCTGAGGACGTGAAATTGCTCAAAATTCAGTTTCCTGATGCCGCTGTCATGGTTCACCCCGAATGTGCCTCTGACATGAGAAAGGTAGCAGATTTTATTGGAAGCACTTCAAAGATGTGCCACTACGCCAAAGAAAGTAGCGCTAAAACTTTCATTGTTGGAACCGAAGAGGGCCTCTTGCACCGCTTGACGAAAGAAAATCCCCAAAAGCGGTTTATCCTAGCTTACGAGGGAGCCATTTGCCCAAACATGAAGCTGAACACCTTAGAGAGGCTTTACATCGCTTTGAAAGAAGAAAGACATGTAATAACTGTCCCAGCGCCAGTAGCCAAAAAAGCGAGGAAAGCCTTGGAAAAGATGTTTGAACTGCAAGAATAGGAAAGCTACACGGAAACAATCATCGCTTTGAGTAATTTTACCCCTCTTTTCGTGGCTAACTCATCGCTTAGTTTCCTAATTCGGGCGGCTTCGCCCTTTACCGCTATGGCCTCTAAACAGTCCTGTTCGTTTATGTGTACGTGCATTGTCGAACAGATTATACATGCATAACCATGCTGTATTTCTGTTAGTGCGCTTTCAAGACCTCTGACTTCATGGTCGTAAACCATAAGCAAGACTCCTGTCTGAGTGCTTTTTTCCTCTTGGAACCACTTCCTCTCGGAAACAAAGAATCTCACTGCGTCCTGAACGGCTTTAGACCTGTTCTGATAACCCATGTTACCGATCATTTCGTCGAAATCCCTAAGCAAGTCTGGGGGAAATGTTACTCCTACCCTTACGATTTTCGTCATGACCTTTCACGGATTTAGATTTGATTATTGAGCCATAAAATTTTTATCCCAAATTCAATAGGCCAATAGCGCGCCTTATACCTTTCGGGTTTGGGACAAAGTTTTTATGCGTATCGGTGTTACCTCCTTTCATAAAGGTGCTACCTAATGCGCAAACCATATTTCTCGAGCACCGACATTGCCTTGACAAGCATCTTCTGTGCCCTATGGGCAGTCCTCAACTTAGCATTGGGGCCGCTTAGCTTCCGTTTGCTGGGGCTTCCAATACTCCATGATTTTGCAGCCTTCTTCACACTCTTACTTGTCACATGGCTAACAAGCAAGTTCGGAATAGCTTCCCTGGTTGGTTCCATAGGCTCAGTCATAGTTTTGCTGATAGGCGCTCCACCACCAGTCATCGGCTTTGCGGCTATGGCAATACTTTTTGACGCGTTAATGTCGGTGAACCATCACACTCTAGATTTGAAAACACGTAGTATTATCCTAGTTGCTGCGGCGACAGCGGCATCCGCCTATTTTGCAGGAGTCATGATTGGCACCTTTTTCATGAACAAACCATTAGATTGGATGACGATACGGTGGGCACTTACAATCTGGGGTGGATGGCATCTAATAGGCGGAATAATCAGCATGGTGATAACCTTGCCTGTCATAGGCGTGTTGGAAAAAGCAAAAGTGAGGAAAATTAGCAATGCACACTGAAAGGGGAGAAATTGCGTCTGAGATTAAAAATGCCAAAAAACTTCACGGACACTTAGGTCCTTTCTTGGTCATAGGGGTAAGAATGGGGATAATCGCCAAGAAAACTTTAGACGTGTCTGCCAAACAGCACATTAAACTAAGGGCAAACGCCAAAATTCCGCTTAAACCACCATTTTCCTGTGTTTTGGATGGGATACAAGCTACCACTACCTGCACCGTGGGAAACCAGAGGCTTGTCATAGAGAACTCTGCGGAAGAGATAACAGTAGATTTTGAAATGCGAAATTCAGATAGACGAGTAAGGCTTTCTGTTAGCTCAAGCATTATGGAAGAACTGAATAAGAAGATTTCAGAAGGCCCTCTCACAGAAAAGTGCGCTTGGGATATTGTTCACATGCCAGAAGACCAGCTTTTTACTGTTGAAATACAATAGGTATTTTTAGTGGCGAGGACCCTTGCAAATGTGAAGTTGTCATGAAAGATCTAGAACGAGCCAAAAAAAGACTCCACAAAAAAAGCTTAACACTTACTATGGTGAAAGATGGCGAAATAATCTTTGAAACCGGTTCTCACCGAATTTCCGGCCTGTTGGATGCTATTGAAGAGTTTGGAAATGAGCTTCACGGGGCGTCCCTTGCTGACAGAGTCACTGGAAGGGCAGTGGCACTCTTATGCGTTCATGCAAAAATTAGGGCAGTCTATGCCATGGTTTTGAGTAAAAAAGCAAAGTCTGTACTTGAAGAGAACAGAATTTATCATGATTGGGAGAATCTTGTTGAAAGTATCCTTGATGTCGATAAAAAGGGAATTTGTCCCTTTGAGAAGCTGGCGGAAGAAATCATCAATCCAGAAGATTCTTATAGAATACTTAAGACCCTACAGAACTCTTTGAAGCAGCAAAAGTGAAAGCAAATGGGAGGCGAACACGAACAGTTTATATCAGAGGAAGACGAAGAACTGAAACGTATCAGAGAAAGGAAACTGAGGAGACTACAAGAGGCCGAGGAGCAAAAGAAAGAAATGAGCAACGAGCCAGTTCATGTGACTGATTCAAACTTCGAGGAAATAACTAAGCAACACCCAATGGTATTAATCGACTTTTGGGCACCTTGGTGCAGTCCATGCAGAGCTTTGGCTCCAACGATTGAAGAGCTAGCCAGAGAATATTCAGGGAAAGTCTTCGTTGGAAAGCTCAACGTCGACGAAAACCCTAACACCGCAGAGTGTTTTCAAGTTTTCAGCATTCCAACGCTTGTAGTTATGAAGAAGGGCTGTGAAGTTGACAGAATTGTAGGGCTTATTCCCAAGAAATATGTTGACACTGTCTTAAGAAAGCACTTGGAATAGGAAGCAGATGGGCATTCCAGAACGTAGAATGATAGGCGCGTTATTGCTCCTTTTAGGAGTTTCCTGCTTGGTAGTAGGCGTATATACGGGCCAGATAAACACCTTAATAGAAATGCTAAAAACTGCTTTTAGAACCGTAATCTAGAGATTTAAAAAAAGCATCCACTATTATCACATGAAGGAGTTCAGGTCTTAACCTTTCATTTTTTCATACATTTTCTCTAGTGTCCACCGGATGCTTGACTTGAGTTCCCTTAAACGGTCCGCATCAACATTTTTAATCACTATTTCACGAATGAAGTCGCCTTCCCGAATGATGCTGTAGGAAAACATTTCGTCTGGTGTTAATTGCCCTGCTCTGACTAATTCGTTGTCTCTTTCCTGCATTTTCACCAAAACGCGTTCCACGAGAAAATGATTGAAAGGCGGTGTGTTGACATCAAAGTCTTTGCTTTCGTCAGGCAAAACGTGCAGAGAATCTTGGTTGACATAGATTATTGCAAGAAGTTCGTCATTGGCAGTTTTCAATGGAATAACATTTTCAGTTCCTATTCCACGCGGAGGAACACGCTTTTCAGCTTCGGCAATAGCCTCTACTATTGACGGCGGAGTTTCTGGAGAAACCGGCTCGCCTTCTTTGGCCAGTTCTGCACGTTTGAACCCTTTTTCCCGAAGGATCGAATTCACCGTTTCAAGAATAGCTTCAAGTTCCTTAAGTTCAGAGCCCAGTTTTTCGATTTTTTTCTCAAGTTTTTTCTTAAACGTGACTAGGGCCTTTACTTTCTCAGCATCTTGAGACATTCAAACTCACAGGTAATATTGTAGGTGTGTTCCTTTATCAAACCTTTGAAATCTTGCCTACTAAGCCAGCTCTGCTATAGTGAAATCTTCATTTAGTCCGACGTTGGAAAAGGGTTCAACCTGAACTTTCAGTTCGTTCTGAAGGAAACTCTCAAACTCGTGAAAAACGGTGCTGCTTGTAAAGTTCAATTTAGTACAATGCCTTTTTCCTGCTAAGAGCGGACTTAAATCATAAAGGGCTATTCTTCTAATATAGTCAGGATTTTCATAAACTGTTTTAACGCAAGTTTCCGGTGGCGTCTCAGAGAATAGCCATGCAATGTATGATGCTTCCACGACATGATAGGACAAGCCTTCTCTGACTGCGCACTTTCTATTTGAAATTATACTTCTAAAAGAAGAAGAGTGAACGTCTCTAGCCCATAGAAAATTATGATATTTATCATCAACCTCAACCCAGTCTTCGTTCTCTGATGTTTTCCATCCGCGAAACTTGCAGAAATCCTTAAACTTGTTCAGAATCTCCCAAACTCTGGGCATTTTCATGTTTGCCAATCCTTTAGGATAGAAGCTAATACTAGAACAATAGTCTATGAGTTGACCGTAAATTTAAACTTATTTACAAACAAATCTGCAAAAAAGTAGGAAAAAAACACGTAATATTGAAATTTTGTAGACTAAAACCATATCTGTCTACAAATATACGGAAAGAAATAGCAGCACTTCAACGGAAAAATTAAAAGATTCCTACAATTTTACGATAGTAAACATTAAATCCACACAATATTGATATTTAAAGAAAAAGGGGCGAAAAAGGAAATTGAAGCTCAAAAACGACTTTCCAGCCTTAGATCCCACCGATCTGAAAATTTTGGAGAACTTGCAAGAAGATTCTAGGCAAACGTACACTGCTATAGGTGAACGTTTAGGAATAGCTCATTCAACCGTTTATGACAGAATTAAGAGAATGGAGAAATATGGAATAATCAAGAAGTATACGGCCATAATAGATGTGGAGAAGGCGGGAGCAAAGAAAATCACGGCAATTATGACTGTTTATACAGATCCTAAAGAGAGCGAAAAGGTTGCAGAAACTCTCTGCAGATTGCCAGAAATCCTTGAAGTTTACACGTCCCTTTCAGAAGAACTACTCATAATAGCTAAGGTTATTGCAGAAAACCAAGAAAATCTACACGATTTTATTGCCACGTCAGTTGCGCCTTTGCCCGGAATTTCAAGAATTCGCACTTCGATAATCACAAAAAAGTTTAAGGAAAATCCCCTTTTGATATTCAACGAGAGAAAAAAATAACTTTTACGAAATAGCTAATAGCGTAATGGAGAGAAAGCGCTTCGTGAAAGAGGAAGCAAGGTTAAAAATTCTTCGAACAGTTTCTCGAGAGAAGTCGTTCTACTTCTTCACTTCCATAGGAAACTATACAGGTGAAAGCGCCTCATCATTAAAAGAGTTCATGGATAAAATAAACGTAGTGGACGTAAAATCTTTGGAGTTTCACCTTTACCGCGGAGATTTCGAGAAGTGGATAGGTGAAGTTTTAGAGGATAGGGAACTAGCCGCAGAGATAGACGACCTTCGCGGCCTAAATTATTCTGGGGACATGCTGAGGGACAACATCTATAGCATAGTTGCCGAACGCCATAAGCAATTAAGCCGTAGTTTTTAGGAAAAAACAGCTTGAGCTTCACTGATCTTCTTAAGTTGACCCCGATACATTTCCACTATTTCTGGAGAGGTGGTCGCGTCTTCAGCGGCCTTATCAATTCTAAAATTACCTGTGAAGCGTGGAAAACGGATTGCCAATCCGCTGCCTTTGCGTATGGAGTTCATTGCGCACGTGTGAATCGGGCTCAAAGTTATTTCTGCACCTAGGATTTCAAGCACGACAACCGGTTCAAACCAGACATCAGCTTTAAGGATTGACTGCACACGCGAATGCTTATGCGAAACAACATACTTTTGCATCATTTCCGGAAGCTTCTCTAAGTTCTCATCCGTGAATCCTGTTCCGCACTTTGTAACGGTTTCAAACGTGTCACTCTCAGGGTCGTAGGCTCCCAAGAGCAAGGCGCCGTATGTTCCAGCGCGTTTTCCTCTTCCATGGAAAGCGCCGACCACAACGAGATCCACGGTATCTGTCATTTCGCTTTTGTAATCTCGTTTGTATTTTATCCAGAGCCAGCCTCTAGCTCCTGCCTGATAAACTGAATCTTCTGCGATGGATTTGCAGACTAAGCCTTCACAGCCGTTTTCTATGGCTTCCTCAAAGAACTTTTCCAATTCTTCTACGCTGCCGGTGATTATGTGTTTAGCTGTGTTTACTCTGTCGCTTTCTTTGATGGCTTTTTCTAGGGCCTTTCGCCTAATATGGTAAGGCTCCAAGGTTAGGTCTCTGCCGCCAACGTATAACGCGTCAAACATGAAAAGCGAAACAGGATATTGCTCCATGGCTTTTTCTATCTCGTATTTGCGTCTGCGATGCATTAGCTCTTGGAAGGGGCGCATCTCGCCTGTTTCGAGGTCTATGGCAACGCATTCTGCTTCCAGAATAGCCTCCTTTGCTTCTACATTACTTTTGACAAGTTCAACAGCGTCAGGATATTGGTCAGAAATGTTTTCGAGGCGCCGCGAGAAGAGAACTATTTCTTCTCTTTTTTTATGTATCTGTATCCTTTCGCCATCGTACTTGTATTCAGCTATACATTTTCCGCCAAGTTTTTCCAGAATTTCTTCGGGGGAAGAAAGTCTTTCTGCCAGCATCGGTCTTATCGGCTCGAAAACTAAAACCTGAAACTTTTTTATGCCTTCTAAACCCTTTTCGGCTACGACTCTTGCGACTCTTCCAAGGTCTGAAGAAATGCTGTAGGCACGTTCTATGAGTTCGCGAGCTTCTTTTCCGCCGCCGTAAGCTATGGCCAAAGCATCCAAAACTGTCATGTCAGCAATGCCTAGACGCAGATTTCCCGTAACCGTTCTCATGAGGTATTTAGCTTCATTAGGGGTTGCATCAGACAAAAGGCCAGCCAAAAGGGCAATCTTGAGATCCAGTGCGCCGGAACCCGAGGTCTTGGCCATTTTGTCAAGAGTATCGTAAACTTTGGAAACAGTTAAGGGCGCTTGGAAAAATGTCACCTGTTTTTTGTTAGCTATAAATTTCTGAGCTGTTCCCCCAATGTCTCCGCTCTTCTTCAAATCGTCTTCAATTTCAGTTTCCTTTCTTCCTGAAGCCCGAGCTAACGCTTTTATTGCGAGCCTTTCTGCTATGCCAATTTCAAGGCCTACAAAGTCCGGGTATATTTTACCCTGTGTCAAGTACACGACTTTGTCGATTATTTCTTTGGGCGTTTTTTTGAGTAGGTCAACCAAAAGGTCTGTCATTTCCAGTCGCTTAGTTGTAGCTTCAATCTTTTCGTAAGCGTCAGCTATCACAGTGTATTTCAATAATTGAGCCTCAAAAATAAAATACGAGCGCACGATATTAAAATTTCATCTTGTCCAGTCCTTTAAGTGAATTGAGCTGCCCATAGAATGATTCAAGCTTGACTATTTGCAGTAATCTCGCATGTTGTTTTACTTAAAAGCTGTCATGGTGAACTATTCGACTCAAGGTTCTTCTGCTTCTAGGCGAAGGGGATTCATCTGGATAACCTATAGGAATCATGGCCACCGGTCTTATTTCTTGGGGAGTTTCTAGGATTTCTCTCGCTTCTTTTTCATTGAAAGCGCCCACCCAGCATGCACCTAGCCCCAACGAGTAGGCTGTTAGAAGGATGTTTTGTGTGGCCGCAGCCGTATCCTGTATGCAGTACAAGACTCTGCCACGGATGCCGTAGCCCATGGAAGAACGCTTCTCGTCAGCACAAACAACAATTACAACCGGCGCCTCTTCAATGAAGCTTTGTTCGAGTGCAGCTTCAGCAAGCCTTCTTTTGATTTCTGGTTTTTGTACTATTACGAATTCCCAGGGCTGGATGTTTCCGGCGGAAGGCGCCCAACTTGCTGCATCAATAAGTTTTTCAACAATCTCTTCTGGAACAGTCTTACGTTTGAAGGCTCTTATGCTTCTTCTTCCTTTAATGGCCTCTAGAACATCCATGGCTTAACCCTTCTAAATTTGGTCTTATAGTTCTACATAAACTATATTTTGCCTTTTGCTTTTATCGCTAAAACCGTTTCGCTCTTTGTGAGAGATAACCTTGCAAAAGCCTTAAGTTTTGTTTAGGGCTTCATGTATCTCGGATGATGAGCTGGAGAGTCAATAGAGCCGTGCGGCAGTGATGTGACTCGACGGGCGAACTGACACTTCTCATACGGAAAACTTATCAGCTAAAAAATTAATGAAGAAAAGAAATCGAATTTCAAACTTTGGAAGTGAGCTCTGGGCGGAAAATGTTTGTCTAAACTTAAGATCACAGAAACTTTGGATAAACTTTCATCAAAAAAGGTCGTAACGTATGGAGTTTACTCAACCGCTGTCATAATATTCTTCGCATTAGTACTTTTGCCGCCTATTCTTGGAATTATCATTAAATGGGGTACGATGCAACAAGTTTTGAACCGACCAGAACTCGTGACGCGGGCCTTAAGCGCCGTTGAAAACTCCTTCACCATAGCGCTGTTTGTCTCCTTGGTAGATCTTATCGCAGGGATTCCCATGGCATGGCTGATTTCCCGTGGAAAATCAAGATGGCTGAACGTCCTCGACACCATAGCGGATATTCCTTTCATTGTACCGACCGCAGCACTTGGCTATTCACTGCTCCTATTCTGGAGCAGTAGCGGAGGAGCATCTGCGCTTTTTGGAAACTCGCTTATTTCGCCTGGCTGGCTTTTGGTAATATTTTTGCACTTTACGTTTTCTTATCCCGTCGTTGTTAGAGTGATTGTTGGAGCGTTGCTCGATTACAAGATGGAGTATGAGCGAGCGTCCAGAACACTCGGCGCGCCACCATTTACGGCTGCGAGAACCGTGACTTTTCCAATTCTTAAACCCTCATTAATAGCCGCCTTCATACTCGCTTTTGCAAGGTCGATTTCCGAAACAGGGGCAACCATAATGGTTGCTGGTGTGTTTGAGAATGGATCTGTTTTTATTCAAAACATGAAAACCGATTTTTCACATGGAATAGTAAACCAAGTTACATATGAGGGCTCAATAGTTTTTGCAAGCTTCATATTAATAGCTATATCCTGTACAATCTTCGCCTTAATCCGCATCCTCGGCTCGAGGCTAAAGTTACCTTTAAGAAAGGTTTGGCCGACAACTGAGAGAAAACTGAGTTACTCAAAGGCTGAATCTTCAAGAAACAGCGTTACGCTTCTCATCTTCATTGTAATAGTTCTCATTCCTTCTCTTTTCGTTGCAATCCCCGCACTCCAAGCATTTTTTACAACCACTTTGCGGGAAGCTTTGACCAGCGCTGGTGTCTGGAGAGAGTATTGGCAAAGTTTAGTTCTTTCTTACATCCTAGGTGCAGCTGCCACTATTTTTAACGTTATCATAGGTTTGCCCATGGCGATAATTATAGCAAGAAAAAAAATGGGGCCCTTTCTTTCAACAATTTTAGATGTGCTTGTCAACATTCCGCTAATTGTTCCTTCAATAGCTTTAGGCGTTTCTCTCGCAATCTTTTGGAAAGAAAATTTCGCCTTCATACCTGAGATGTTGCTATTAATCTTTGCCCATCTGGCCATAACATATCCGTATTTTGTAAGGTCCATGTCAGCGGCCGTGGAAAGGATAAGCCCTGACTTGGAAGACGCTTCAAGAACGCTTGGAGCTAAGCCTTTGGGTGTCTCCAGGACTATAATCTTTCCACTGACAAAGTACTCATTGCTTTCAGGTGCGATAATGGTATTCACCCGAAGCGTAAGCGAAACAGGCGCTACTCTGGCAGTGGTTACTGCTTTGCGAACAGCCCCAGTTATCCTTGTTGACTGGGTTAAACAGAGGGGGCAGGTTGCTTCACTAGAAATTGGCTTGGGCTGCGGTTTCTTAATATTGTTCTCTTTCATAATTCTATTGACCCTGAGATTTGTCGTAAAAGAGAAAGGAAGGCCCTAGCATGCGTAATATACAGCCTAGAATTTATGCAATAATTGTGTGTCATAGCTTGAAAGGAAGGAGAAGCTGACCTATGTCTGATGTTCGCATGGTGAATGTGACAAAAAGGTTTGGAAAAATCGTGGCCGTTGACAACGTCACCCTAGAAATTCATGATAGGGAATACTTTTCTCTACTCGGTCCTAGTGGCTGTGGGAAAACAACCTTGCTCAGGCTTATCGCGGGGTTAATTGAACCTGACAAAGGGGAAATCTACATTGGAGATAGACTTGTGAATGATGTCCCACCCGAAGATAGGGACATTGGATTTGTTTTTCAAACATTTGCCTTGTTTCCACATATGAATTCTTGGGATAACGTAACCTACGGTCCTAAAGTGAAGGGCTTTGACATGAAAAAAGCTGCAACAATAGGCCATGAAGTGCTGGAAATGGTTAAGCTTCACGAGCGTTTAGACGCCTACCCCGACGAGTTAAGCGGAGGGATGATGCAAAGAATAGCCGTGGCAAGAGCCCTCGCGGCAGGTGCTAAGCTTCTCCTCTTAGACGAGCCTCTAGGACAGTTAGACGCAAAGGTGCGAAACGAAATTAGATATGAGATAAGAGAGATGGCTAAGGACTTGGGGTTGACAGCCATACATGTGACCCATGACCAGTCTGAAGCCATGGCAATCTCCGACAGGATAGCTGTTATGAAGAAGGGAAAAGTTTTACAAGTCGGCACTCCACACGAACTTTACATGAATCCAACGAACATTTTTGTTGCTCATTTCATAGGTGAATCGAACTTTTTAGAAGGATCTGTTTCAAGCATAATTGGCGATAAAGCCTTAGTAGAACTCCGTGGTGGATTAAAAGTTCTGGCAACTGATAAAACTACAGAAAAGGGCGAAAGAGTGGTTTTAGCTGTAAGACCAGAAACTTTTATTTTCGAAAAAGCTTTGAAAAAGAGCTCGAACTGTGTTTTAGGCGCCATAGAAAGGTCAACCTTTGAAGGTTCAAACATACGATATGAAATTAGACTTCAAAACCAAGATCTAATCGTAATTGTCAAGCCTTCCATGATTGGGCAATGGTTTAATATTGGAGAAAAAGTGACTGTCAGCTTTCCACCTGAAAAGGCTCGTGTGTTCACTTATCCTGAGGCAGGATTAAAGGAGGAGATAGCTGCTGAGTGAATTAATGAAAGTGGTCTATTTCAGAGAATTTTCATTTGAGGCTCAAACAACGATATAAACCATCGAGATTTTTGTGAAGGAAGCGGCTACATGAGTTATAGGCTTCTTAACCCCAAAAGTGCCTACGTTGGTATTCTCCTTCTTGGACTTGTAAGCTTGATGGGCGACATTGTTTAGCGCCGCGCATCATACTTGGAATGCAAGAGTCAATCTACCGTGCAGCAGTCTCGGAATTCGTACCAGTTTCTTCAAGAGGCACAGCCTACGGCATCTTCAACACTGCCTACGGCGTCGGCTTCTTAATAAGCGGAGGAATTTACGGCTTACTAGTGGAGTTTAATGCACTCATCATCATAACACTACTATTTGTAGGCTTAACCTAATCCACAGCAATAACAGCCCTACTAAAATCCGTTAAACATAAAAAACTCTAGAATAAGCTTAAATGCGGTTGTAAAGTTGTTATACTGATTACTAGGGTGATTGAATTCAATAATATGCCCGTATCTCCCGTGTTAGCTATCTCAAGGGATTTGACAACGAATACCCCCAAAAGCCTTAGCCTTTGGATGGACACGGGCTTAGTTTTTGAAGTCGCACTGTATGATTTGGCTAAGCGCGTGTTCAATTTTTCTTTTTGCTTGCGTGATACGCTCCTGCGGTTCGTTAGATTCTGGAGTTGCCCGTTAAAAGAATCTAATTTTGCAGTCGCTCGAATATTGCAAAAATGTGGGAGCTGATAGTTTTTGAAAAATGGTAGCAATTTAATAAAATGGTTTGAAAAGAGAAAGGAAACGTTGGTGTTGGCCACTATACAGCGTCACTTGGCCTTGACTACTGGAATAGTTGAGGATCTTGAAAGAGCGATCGCTGCGGCAGTGAAAAAGAGTGAGAATGAATTGCGTACGTGCATTGAAAGAATAGTCAGCAGTGAAAGAGAGGCAGATACGTTAAGAAGGAGGGTTATGGACGAAGTTTCGAAGGGAGAACTTGCGCCAATAGATAGGGAAGACATAATGCACCTTGTAAAGAGAGTAGACATGATTGCAGATTGGAGCAGGGAATCCACACGGGTGTTGGGTGCCATTCCAATGGAGCATGTGCCTAACTCCATCAAGGGCGTATACATAGAGATGATAAAAAGCGTGAAAGAATGTGCCGCTTCGGTTCAAAAATGCGTGAATAAGATGATGACGAAACCCGAAGATGCCCTTCAGGCTGCAGATTATGTGGAGAGGGAAGAGGAAAAGGTGGATGATATCCATGAGAAGGCCAGAAAACTCCTAGGTAAAGAGGACATGCCGAGGGCTGGAGTAGCGGTCTTGGTAAGCCAGCTTTTTGAAGCTGTTGAAATGATTGCAGATTCATGTGAAGACGCGTGTGACCAAGTAAGAGTCATAATTGTCAGAAAATGAGGTGAATAAAGGTGGAAATGAGAATTGATATTTCAGAATTGAAAGATGAAGGAAGCGACTTAATCAAAGAACTTGCCAATTTCCTTGAAGAAAAAACGGGAGTTGAAGTGAAAAAGGAAACGAATGAGATAATAGTTAAAGGCGAAGAAGAAAGTGTTTCCAAAAAATATCTGCGGGTGCTTCTGAAAAAGTTTCTACACAAAAATGAGCTTAGAGAATCTTTTAGAGTGATAGGCGGCAAAGAAAATACTTTGACGGTTAAAGAGAAGAAAATCGAGGAAGAAGAATAGTCGCTATTTCCCCTTGTGCACTTCTCGTTTCCTTTTAGCAAGGTCCTCCTGAAGCCTAAGTACGTAGTGCCTTGCTTCGTAAGTGCTTCTATAGGCGTCAAGTAACTTTCTATTGGTCATGAAACCTTCGGCTTCTTTCAGCAAAATCTGCGCTCTAACTAGCAGTTGGCCAGCTTCAATGTTTTTAAGTTCAGAGTGTTTCTTTAGCTGAAAACCTTCTTTTTCACTTTTAGAAGTCATTGAGAATAACAATAGTGCATATTCCAGTTCTGCTCCTACATGCCATAGACTGTTATCAAACATGTTTTCATTCGTTTTGGTCAAGGCTGTAAGCACATTTTCTATGTGAGCTAGGGCGGATTTCAAAGAGTTCATTATTTTTTCATTAGAAAACATTGTTCCACTCCATTCTAGCACATAAGCAATTGAGCTTTTTTGTTCCCTCAAAGCCTTTACATTTAATTTGCGCGGTTTCTCTTATTTTTCTTTCCGCTGGCAAGTCCAATAATTTATTGGGAAACTGAAAGGGTACAAAGGAAAAAATTCTCAAGAGGACAAAGGTTCTTAAATTTGTTTTTCTGTATCTTTCCAAACGTTTGGAGGAGACGTGACCTTGAAAACTGAGGAAATTATGGATCTAGCTTTGAAACTTGCTGGGTTAAAGGAAGTCCCAGCAGACAGTGCAATTTATGTGAGCGGCAGCAACATCAAAAAAGTTTTATTTGGAATAGACACTCAGGCTTCGGAACTTTGGCTGGCGAAACAATTGGGCTACAATGCAGTAATTGCCCATCACCCACCAGGCGGAACAGGAGCAATAAACTTTTATCAAGTTTTTGAGAGACAGATTCAACAAATGGTTTTGGCTGGAGTTCCCAAGGAAGAAGCGGAAAAAGCCATCCGAAGAAAGTTTGAAGAACTAGATGTGGAAGGACACGCGAAGAATTATGCTCATGCTGTGGATGTTGCAAAGTTTTTGAAGATACCGTACATGAATATTCACACGCCTCTCGATGAAATTGGAAGAAGGGTAATGAGTGAGCAAGTAAACCGCAGAATCAGTGAAAATTCCATAGTGCAAGACGTTGTTTCGGCTTTGAAAGAGCTGGCTGAATTCAAAAATGCACTTACCGAAATAAAGATTCGGCTGGGAAAAGCTAAAAATCCTGCTGGAAAAGTTGTGGTTTCGCACGGCGCTGGAACGAACGGCGGTTACGAAGTTGCAAGAACATATTTCAAATACGGCGTCGGAACGGTTGTGTTCATCCACATAAGTCCAGGAGATTTAGAAAAACTCAAGTATGAAGGCAAAGGAAATCTTGTAGTCACCGGGCATATTGCAAGCGACTCTGTTGGTATAAATCCCTTGATCTATGAGCTTGAAAAGAGAAGCATTTCGGTAACAAGAATCGGTATCGTTCCAAGTTAGAAGAAGGATTTGCCGATGAAGCTGGTTCGATATCGCCGCAAAGGTGCAGAGAACTACGGTGTTCTGATGCACGATAAAGTAGTATGCTTACCAATTTTGGCAAAGCACATGAGAAAACAGCTACCAAGACGGCTGGAAGACCTTATAGCTTCAGAGGTAAAAGCTGTTGAGAACGTCGAAGGTCTGCTTGAAAAAGCTAGGGAGGAGTATGTTAGAAATATTTCTTTGCCGGTTAATCAAGTGGCTTTGTTGGCGCCGGTGGATTTTCCCAACAAAATTGTTTGCTTGAGTCTGAACTATCGGGATCATGCGGCGGAATCAGGCGCTTCTATACCGGATGAACCGATAATTTTTATGAAGCCGCATACAGCGATAACTGGCCCAAATGAAAACATTGTTAAGCCGAGCTTTGTGAAACAGCTTGACTACGAGGCTGAATTGGCCATTGTAATTGGAAGAAAGGCTAAAAATGTTCCAGTTACAGATGCCAAATCGTACATTTTTGGATATACGATCCTAAATGATGTTTCAGCCAGAGACATCCAATTTAAGGATAAGCAGTGGACTAGGGGAAAAAGCTTTGACACTTTCGCCCCAATAGGGCCGTGCATAACAACGGCAAATCAGCTTCAGGACACATCCAACTTATCCATCCGTACATGGGTCAACAATGAACTTCGCCAAAATTCAACAACAAAAAACATGGTCTTTAACGTTTATGAAATAGTGCAACATCTAAGTCGCGTAATGACGTTGGAACCGTGTGACATTATTGCAACAGGCACTCCAGCTGGCGTTGCCTTCGCTATGAAGCCTCGACCCAAATTTCTAAAAGCAGGCGACACGGTGAGGGTGGAAATTGAAAAAATCGGCATCTTAGAAAACACTGTTGTTGAGGAAAAACCAATTTAATGCGCGCTATGGAGAACTGTTCAGATTATCCTCTTTATATATGCTAGTTGACGCATTCGTTCTTTGAAGCAACGGGGGCACACGGGCAAAGGTATCGTCTCCCATGAACCATTTTCAAGTTTAATTTTCATTACAGCTTCATCGCCCAAGATGGCACCGCACTTTTCACATTTCCTTTGGGCCATCAAAAGTTTTGCTTTCCTTTTTTTAACCGTTAATCTATTCCCCCTCCAACGTGTACCATCCATAGGGCGCGCATATTAAAAAGGTTAGGTTATCCCCTTTGCAGGATGATTATAGACGCTCATAGTACATTAACTTCTGCAGATTACGTAATACCTAAATCATGTATATCATAAAAGTTTAATTCCACCGTCTTCCAAAGGGAAAGTGAAAAGAATTGGAATTTGAAGAGGTTAAGCCAAAGATAATTCTAAAACGTTTCATAGCCGCACTTGCCTTGGTAATAATAACAATAATAGTAGAATTCGTGCTTCTTCGTACCTTGTCAGTCTACAATACAACCATAGGGACTTTTCTTTTGGTCAGAGACCTTCTAGTCCACACTGCCATTTTGGTGTTTGCGTCTTTGGTTCTGCTCTATTTTGTAGGCTACTTCAGAAGTAACTTGGTCTTGGGTGTTTGCTATTTCTTGATAGGTGTCGGCTGCCTTGCATCCTTTGTCTTTCAAATGAACAACGGTTTAGGAATGGATGTGACCTATACGTGGGTTTTGAATAAATCAGGACTTGATATTCTTAAGCTCGGGTATCTTGGTGGTTGGTCGATTGCCTTTATCTTCATCTTGGTTGCCTTGTTGTTCCTAAGCGACCCAAGACTATCCTATGAGAAAGGGAACGATGGTAAAAAGCATCTCTATGTCCATAGCAAGTTGATCGGCTTGATTCGATGGGTTGTTACAGAACAAAGAGTAGGAGAAAATTCAGACTTCCCTGTGGTAGCAAAGATAGAAAAGTATGAGGAGCAAAGAGAAAGATATTCTGGCAAACACTTTAATGATAAACTTCGCGTCTTTTCTTGGTATTATGGGATCTGGGCAAGTATTAAACTTCTCATTGGGCTATCGGTTGCATCTGTATTGGCAAGCCCCCTTGCTTTGAGATATATTATGATTCAAAATTACTTGGAAAAAACGGGGAGCACATGGCTCGAACTTACACAAAGGTACATAGGGATAGCTTGGATGCGGTTTACAGGAGTTATTAATCTTCCGGCCAACTTTCCGATAGATGGCGCAATCACATTCGAGGTTTTCAAATTCTTCGAGCCGCTGATTTTTTATTTCTGCATAGTCTGGATTGTCCGCCTTGCATTTGCTTTGATAGGTGAAGGGCTTACCTATGTTATAGAGAATGATCGCGTTGTTTCCACAAGACATATCCTTACAAACGCGTCTGTTATTCCTGCCTTAGCAATTGTTCCTTTCATCCTAAGAATTCCGAGCTGGGTTTTCGAAAGGACAACTCCTTATGCGGCTTGGGAAATAATTATCTGGTTTTTAGCATTGATCTTCGTGGCATTAATCTTTCGATTCTTTGTCAAATTTCCACATCTTACAGCTGTGCCTAAAAGAATGATCAGCTGGCTGACGAGGAATGGGCCAACAAGAAGGATCATTAAAGCAACAGCAACGTTGGGTTTGATTTTGTTGATGTTTTCTCCGGTTTTAACTTCTGCAATCTTCATACAGCCTTACATGGAAGGCAGAAGATATGAATATGTTTGGTCTCCAGCCTACTTGCCCACAATAGGTTTTACAAGGTGGGCTTACGAGATTGACACAATACAAAGGATCGATCCGGCAGTGATAACGTCTCCTGAAACTGGAGTTTTGAAAGAAGTTCGCATATTTACGAAAGAGGCTGCCAAGCTTAACATGAAGCCTCATGTCGGCGTTAACTGGATGTCCATTGATCAAAGCGACGTGGACATAGTCTATCTAAACGGTACCGAGTACTGGGTTTCTTTGTTGACGCTTATAAGGCCACCTTATCCTGGGGATGTCGATGTCTGGAGGGCAGACCACCTTATACTTACCCATTCGGAGAGAATTTTGGCAACGGATGCTTCTACAACTGAAATGGTTGATATAAAGCAAGTCCTCAAGCTTGAGGAAACTCCGAGAATCTACTATGGAGAAGGGGGCTTGTGGAAGGATGTTGATGAAGTTTACCTATACGTTCCAGGTTTTTCGGAAACTCATTTGCCAGAATATCAGGGGCCTCCTTCCTACGATGATATAGCTGATTACACGTACAGAGGGTTTTGGCGATTATGGAAGTTCAGTTTGATGTGGAAGTTTGACTTCGCCCGTGGAGATTACGGAGACATAAATGCGCTTGTTAACAGAGATGCAGGCGAAAGAGTATCAAAGATTCTGCTACCAGAAATGAAAATGGAACCTGATGCATATCCAGTTGTGGATGATGGGGGAAATATATATTTGCTCTACTGGGTCTGGATTACTTGGTCACCTCCTCATGAATTTTGTGACTACCCAGAGCATACTCTAAATGAAATCTGTAGAAAGTTTGCAGTTGTCCTTGTGAATGTGAAGAGCGGAGAAATAGACGGATACTTGATGAACAAGGAAAGGGATGACTATGTGCTCTCTTTCCACCGCTCTTTCTATTCTCAATGGGATAAACCTGTACCGGAATGGCTTCAGAGACAGTTGAGGTATCCGGAGGGATTCTTTGGAAGGCAAATTGATGCATACAATTCATACTTCCAAGATGATTTTGAAAAGTGGCAGAGAAATGAGTTTTATGAGCTTACATTGGGAGATGATGGAAGGCCAATTGAAGAGGTAAGGTACATATTGATGCCGGTCAACGGGAAGCTAACTTGGGTAGCTGCAAGGATTGTTGAATGGTATAAAGGAGCAACAAGAAACTTGTCAGGAATGTATGTTGCTCTTGGTGGGGAAGAGATTGGAAAGGTGTACTTCGTTGACTTTGAAGGAAAAACGGTGATCGGTCCTTCAATTGCCCTATCAACTGTTCGAGGTAATCCAGAATTGACAAGGCATCCTTATTTTCCCCAATGGAAGAGTGGGAACATCCTGATGTATTCTCTCGGTTCGCAACTATACTATGTTATTCCTTATTACAAGGAGGAGGCAGCAATACTTTTACCGCAAATGGTAGCTGTTGTTAATGCCTTTGACCAGTCCACGGGTTTCTACATCATCCAAAATCCAAAGGATCCAAAAGAAGTTTCAATGGCAACAACCAATGCCTTTCAAATGGTTGGAGTGAAGATTGTAAAAGAAGTTGAAATCAATGGAACGTTAAATGAAAAGTATGACTATGTGGAAAGTGGAAATACCAGATGGCTTTTGAACATAAAGCTTTTTAACGGCACACTCTTGGATGTCATTGCAAAGGCAGAGATGCTTAGTGCAGAGAACATAGCTAAGATAATACATCTTAAAAACGGGGATTCAATAGCCGCGTTAATAGATGAAAACAAAGTCGTAATAAAAATCTTAAGCCCTTGACCGAGAGAAAAAAATGTCTCCTTGGTTAGCTGTCGGAGTTTACTTCTTATTCTCAGCTATTCTTTCGTCTATCATAGGCTTTAACGCTCAGCAGAGAGGATTGAAGAAAGAGGATGTTTATGGATGGATGATTCTCGCCTTCATCTTCAGTATTCTGGCATTGGTCCTTTACATTATTGTAATCTCTTCAAAGCCTACCCTCAGAGCTTACTGCCCAAAATGCGGAAAACCGATCCAAATGGAATGGAAAGCATGCCCCCATTGCGGGCAAAAGCTCAAAAGAGAAGTGCCCAATTTTCTTTTTTGATCACCTTTCAACTGAAACTTTGCTTACTCCTGCTTCTTTCTCGAGCTTTATTACATGTTCAGCTTTTTCTGCGAAGGCTTCGCTATGTGTAACCGCTATTATCTGTTCTATGGCCTTGAAACGTGAAATTGCTTCCGCCAAGCGGTCTATGGAGCCGTCTTCTCTTCCTAAGCTTTCTGTAGGTTCATCAAGCAAAAGCATGCTTAATCCATGTCCTGTTCTAGACTGCATGATTAGTTGGCCTAATCCTAGACGATATGCAAAGGCGAGCAGTGTTCGTTCTCCGCCGGACAGGTTTGAAACTTCCCTTTCTGCACCACTTTCGCTATTAATGTAGGGAGTGTAGGTTTCATCAACAAAAACATTGAGCAAGGGCGCTTCTCCCCCTACCAAGTCGTCGAGAACCCGCTGGACAAAGTTTCTCAGGATTTTTACAAATTCGCCCCGCAGTTTAGGCTGAATGCTTCTATAAGCATCACGAACTCCGCCGATAACTTCAACAGTCTTCAGTATTTTTTCCATACGTTCAAGTTTTCCCTGCGCCCGATCAATTCTGTCTTTCACCTCGTCTAAACGCGTAAGCAGGTCTTTCTTTCGGCTTTCCTTAGCTCGCAGATCAGATTCAAGCCAATAATATTGCCTGAAGACTTTTTCTCTTTGCGTTTTGGCTTCCTCCAAGTCGGATATGTCGAAATGGCTGATTTCAATTCGCAAGGTTTCGAGCTGCCTACGTAGTCCAACTTCCAGCTTCTGTTTCGCTTCAAACTCCTTTGAAAGGTCGATCAGATTTTTCTCTTCTTCGCTTACGCGACTTCTTAGGTCTTCAACCCTTGGAGCAAGCGTTTGCAGGTTTGAAAATGCATCGGCGGCTACAGCTTTTATTCGCTGCAATTCTTCGATCTCGCTTTGCAGCTGACCTATTGTCTTCTGTCTATCAACGTTTTCTTTCTGAATTCTATGTACTAGCCCACTTTTGTATTCATTGTTTAGTGTCTGCAAGCAAAGCGGACAGAGACTTTCAGTTGACAGCGATGAAACTCTTCTTTGGTCCACTTGCATATTTCGCGTGGTAGCCTCTTGCTCGGCTTTCAGACTTGAAATCTGGTCTTCAATGGTCGTCAAATATTGCCTTATGGCTTCAACTGGCTGATTCGGCGGGATTCCAATCTCTACAAGTTTACTTCTATGGGTTTCTACTTGTTTTTCCATGGAACTTTGGCGTTGCTTCAAGTTGTCAGCAATTGTTTTTTTCCCTTCAATTTCTTCAACCAAAGTAGCTGATGAATCTTCTGTGCTCGCTAAGTATGCCTGTAACTCCGCCTCTTTCCTTTTGAGTTCTTCCACTTGGATCTTTTTTTCTTCCAGTTTCTTAAGCTTTGACTCTGCATCTTCCAGCACTTTTCGGGCTTCGCTCAGCTTTTTGGCTGTGTCCTGCAATTCAAGTTCTAGGAGGGCAAATTCCTCAGTTGTACGGTTGTACTCTACGCCCAGTTTTTCCATTCCGACAACATCTGGGTCTTTTTCATAGGCTCTTTTTTCGCCTTCGTATTCGCGTTGGTATTCGACCAGTCTGCTCCATGCTGCTTCATAGTCAGACAGTCCGAAGAGTTCATCTAGGCGTTTTTGTCTCTCCCTCGGGGCAGCGTCTAAAAGTTCTTTTAGATGTTCCTGTCTAACCCATACTATTTCACGGAAAAGCTCTTTATCCAAGCCGGTTATTGCCTTGAACTGTTCGAATATTGCGTCGCTTTTCATGCTTGCGATTAGGTTTTCGTCTTCGAAGAGTTTCAGTTCCTCAAAGTCTTGGCTTATGCCCTTTCCACGCCTTTTCAGCCCGCGAGATATCTTGTAGCTTTTCCCATTTTGAGTGAATTGAACAACAACTTTCCCGTTGTCTTCGCCTTCGCGCAGCAGATATTCAAAGCTTCTGCCAAGGGGTTCCCCGAATAGGGCGAAGTCAATGGCGTATAGAACGCTGGATTTTCCGCATCCTAAGCCGCCGACGAGGCAGTTGAAGCCTGTTGCTAAGGGCACTGTTGATTTTATGTGTGAGCGAATATTTTCCAGTTGAACGATTTTAATTTTCATTTTAGAAGTTCCTCTAGAGTTTGTTTCACTTTATCTTCCTGCTTTTTTGTTAATGGTTCAATTAGGCTGACGGCGGTGCGGGCTATTTTTTCGGCTTCGTCACGGCTGTAACGGTCAGAGAAAATTTGGAGGAAGTATTCGAAGGCCTTCGTTTTCAAATCTTTAAGTTCACTTTCGAATATTGAACGAACAATTTCTTCTGAAACTTCGCTTTCCCTCAGCGAGACGATTGGGTGCACAAGCAAAGCCTTTTCAGCGGCGTTCCTGATTCGGGCGAGGTCTATTTCAGCGCGGCTTGCTTCAGCTGGTAATGTGCCCTTCATAACTGGAATGATGATGGCGCCGTCCTCATCAGCGTCCTTTACGAGTTGAACTGCCCGCTCAGTGATTTTCGAGGAAGTGACGCCTGAAAAATCCTGCTCTAGAACAATAAATTTGCGGGGGGACTTAAGTTCTATAAAGTCGGGCGAAACAGTGCCCTTCTCATCCACCTTAACATGGTAAAAGCCTTTTTTGATTTTGGTTTCAGCATAATTGACCGTTTCAGTGCATCCGCTGTAAATCAGCAGTCCTGTTTTGAGTTTGTCCGCATAACGCTCATGCACATGTCCGGCAGCATAATAGTTGAAGCCTTCAGGTATAAGCTCTGGTGGAGCTTCAGCCTCCATGTAGGGGGGTTTAACGCTTGGAAGATCGAGTGCCATATGAAAGACAAAAATGTTGAATAACGCTGGATCTGGCGTTGGCTTGTTTTGCTCCATAAAAACTGGAAGCAGCTCTTCAGTTTTGCGCCTAGTTCTGTAGTTTGGCACGCCGTATACGTAATAGCAGTCTGGTTTTTGCCAACATGCGCCCCCGTGTCTTGGTAAATGGTAGATCAGTCCAGCGCTGTCCAGCGGGTTCAAAATGGTGCCTGTTATGGCGTTGGGTGCAGAATCATGGGAACCGTCTACTGTTAAAACTGGGATCTTGGCCTCCCGCAGGCGGCTGAAGTTTTTAATGGCGTTTTCTAACGTGACGTTAGAAGGCCTTGCTTGGTGGAATAGATCTCCGGCAATGATCATGAAATCTGGTTTTAGTTCGATGGTTTTTTCTACTATTTCTCCGAAGACTCTGTCAAAATCTTCCCGCCTGGCTTCTAGGCCATACTGGGAATTGCCCAAATGTAAATCTGCGGTGTGGACAAAACTGAAGGCCCTCAAATGTCGTGTTTCCCCTCCTAAACTGTTCTACTTAAGCTTAGCTTAGAGTTGCGGTTTTAAGTATTTAGCGTGTGTGCAAGCACGTGTTTTTTCGTCATTTTAGAAGGGAAACATATAAACGTTTATCAAGTGTTTTAGCAACGGAAGACGTGCAGAGATGAGATGTCAAAAATGTGGGCAGGAGACGTTTCTACCTTTTAGGTGTCCTTACTGCAGAGATTATTTCTGCTCTGAGCATCGCCTGCCGGAAAACCATGAATGCCCAGAGATGGAGCTTGCACGCGTGCCCAAGAGGGAAGAACAGGCAGTACCTGCTCATGGACAAACCTCATACGATTATACGATTACGTATGAAAGGCCTACGCCGGTAAGGAAGCACGTCTATTTCAGCGTTAAAGAACTTAGACATTTAGCAATTGCTACATTGCTTGTCATTGGTATTGGATTATCGTCAGGGATTTTTCCGGAGGTTTATGGCGGAATGGGTGGGCTTTCAATGGTCGTTGGGTTCGCAGGGATTTTGACAGCGTCTTTTTTCGTACATGAAATTGCTCACAAGGTGGCTGCTCAGAGGAGAGGTTTGTGGGCGGAATTTAGATTGACTTTGATGGGCGCCATTTTGACTCTGATTTCTATCATCTCGCCGATTTTCAAGATAATCTCTCCGGGTGCTGTTATGGTTTCTGGAATCGTTGAAAGAGACGACTTGGGGAAAATATCCATTTCAGGACCGGCGACGAACGTCGTGTTGTCTGTCGCGTTCTTAACTGCTGCCCTTCTTCCAATGCAGTATTCTTCAATATTCTTGTTCGGCGCTGCCTTTAACGCCTGGATAGCTCTTTTTAATCTCATTCCTTTTGGAATGCTTGATGGTTTCAAAATTTTCGTTTGGAACAAGAAGGTTTGGACTTTTGTTTTTGCTGGAAGTCTAGCTCTAACAGTGATTTCGTACAGACTGATCTTTTAAAAATAGTCAACCTGAGGAATTCAGACTAGACTAGTTCTATCGTTACATGAACCTCTTCTGGAACGCGAATCCGCATGATGCGTCTCATCACGCGTTCTTCAGCGTCAATGTCGATGAGTCTTTTGTGAAGGCGCATTTCCCATCTGTCCCACGTTGCGGTGCCCTCTCCAGATGGGGCTTTCAAAACTGGAACTCGCAGTCGCTTTGTTGGCATTGGAACTGGACCGTTAATTTTAACTCCTGTTTTCTGAGCGATGCTCTTCAGTTCCTCACATACTTCTTCAAGCTTCTTGTAGTCTGTGCTCGTTAAACGTATTCGCGCTTTTCTGACCATTCGCCCATCAATCCTAACTTAAACCTTTAGACAGATGATTGGGTATTACCTAGACAACTGACCGTAAATAAAAACTTATCTACAGTCGTTTTTAATTTATCTACTACTATTTTCGTTTGCGGAAGATTTTGCCGCCATCATTATACTCGCTGGTGACGTATTCAAAGCCCACTTCTGTAAGCTTGCAGGCCTCTTGGACGTTTGTGGCAATTTTTGCGATATACTGGTCCATATGTAGAAAAAGGAAATCAAGACATTAAAAAGCCACGGTTTGATCGAAATTCAGAGTTTTGAAACAGTATCACGGTCATTGTCGATTTCTCCCGCGCAATCCCCCTTTTTTTCTGTTAAGAACTAAGTTGGTGAATCAGTAGCCCGCGCTCAGCGGTTGTTTTTGTCCAGTGTATTAACGTTGAACATATCTAAAATAAGATTTAAATTCATAAGATTTAAATTCGTGGTCAGATATCGTAAATCTTAATAAAAAATACTCATGGGAAAAAACTGTGAACTGGTTAATCCTCATTTTAAATATTACATTTGCTTTGATTGCCACCATCTTATGCGTGCTGGGCTGGAGCACTCTGAAAACCATTAGATATCTGAATACGGGAAAATCATTCTGGATACCAGTATTTGCGTCCGGTCTCCTCTTCTATGTCAGTTCCATAACCACAATTTTCAATGAAGTAGGCCTCTCGCTAATAAGCATTGAAGAAATAGGACAAATCACTCAGCTCATAGCTCTCTGCTTTCTGTCAGGCGGTATCTACAGCTATTCTAGAAGGATCAGAAAAAACCTATCAGAAAACATCATTATTCCAGAGACCATTCCCACACAGACTGGAAAAATGCAAGCCCATGTTGCCCCCTCGCGTTCCACTGGCAAGAAGACAATAACCTCAGACAACTTGAGAGTCAAAACTGCTTCCAGATGCAACCACCAATTGGGGTACCTACAAACTTTGCCAATTAACGTTTCTCTTCCTGAAGAGTGTTTGAGCTGTGATAAAATAATAAAATGCAAGCATTCTTAAATGAGCCGCGTGAAACGAGAAAAGACTATGAACTTAAAACAAGTCAAGTTGGGTAAAAACGTTGAGTTAAAGTACATACCTTTTTCAGAGCTCACTGTCCCATGGAGCGTATACGTTGACTCAACTGTGCAAAGAAACACTGGCCATAATTATAACCAACTAGAGATTTCCAACGATGGCATAATATCAAATGAAATTTCAAGAACATCAAAGAACTTGAAGCGCTACAATTTAGAGACCCTGAAGCACTCAATAGGGCAATTTGGTTTGTTGAAACCGTTTCAAATTGCAGAAATACCTAAGAATTTAGGTTTCTTTTATGGCAAAGGAAAATATTTCATCATTGATGGTTGTAGACGATATTTCGCAATAAGAGAACTACTCAAGCTGCCCACGAAAGAAGAAGAAAGAGTTCGAATAGACGGTTTGCGAACACATTCTGGCCATTATACAATCGAGAGAGCAGAAATTCAAGCACAAGAAAAATTCGCCAATCTAAGTATACTGGACTATGTGCTGATTCCTTGTTTGGTTTATCCTTACAAGACATACCTGCAGATCCTTAGACATAGAATAGAAGATAAAAAATTTAGCATAAGACCTTCAAAAGGCGACCTTAAACTTGCTGAGAAAATGCGCCAGGAAGGGATCATGGATCTCAAACTGGAAGATATAAGCCAACTCTGGGAGACAAGCCGCAAAATTGAGGAAGAGAAGCGCGCAGTGGAGAATACGCTTCAACAGATTCGAGATAGAACTAAAGATTATGCACAGCAAGTTTCTTCACTTTAGTTGAAAAGGGTTCCTTCTAGGGATTTTTGCCAAATTGTTTCCCGGGGCGTTCAGCTGTGCAACCCTTCGCTTGATAGTTATATGCAAATCTCCTCGCTGTGATTAACCATAAATCAAAAATTGAATAGGGAATTGGTTTTGAAATAAGCTCTATTTAGCATTAATCGGCATCCCAACTTTCGAGCTAAGTCTCAGGTCATTGTGTCGTGTTTAATCGTGTCTCATTTGTAGGAGCTTGTTTGCTCTGGTTATCAGGATAGTTGGTTCGTCAACACTATGAGCGCGCGCGGCTATAGACTCTCTTCGGATACAACTTTAATTCCATTTCTTCTTAGCAAGGCAGTAGTGATCCCATCGCCCTTGACGATCTTGCCAGAAAAAGTTCCATCGTATATCCTTCCACAACCACAGGAAGGACTCCTTTGCTTAAAAATTGCTCCTTTGATTTCAAATAACTTTGCTAATGTTAAAACCTCTTCCGCCCCTCTCTCAAAGTTTTTGGTGACGTCCTTTCCAGATTCCGTAAGAACTCTGTTTCCTCTTTGTTCTGATGGTTCTCTTGGCGTCGATAAGCCACCTAATTGTTCTGGACATACTGGAATCAAAACTTCCTTTTTGACTAATTCAACAACCTTTCTGTTTAGCTTATCCTTGCCATCGTATCTACATCTGACTCCTATCAAACAAGCACTACAAAGTTTCATAAACTAAAGCAAATTCGGACGCTTTAATATAGATTTGCCAAAAGCTCCTAAGGCTAATTTAAGGAGAAGCCTCGTCCAAGTAAACCCTCATAGCAACTAGTATATTATGTAATTCAAAAGGGTCAGGGTCAGTCACATGCAAATCTGGAATCGACGCAAATTGAAAAAAATACTATTTCTCCTTTAAATTAAAAGAGGCTTAGAGCTGGCACTATTCCAAGGGGATTATCCTGTTTAGCGGTGTCACATTAAGTATCTTATGGAAGGTCAACTAGAGCGATCCGCTTTATTTCGCCGCACTCTTGGCACTCGAAACTTGCCGCGTTTTCTTTCTCTGGGTTCTCCAAGGCAATCAGTACGTGTTCGCCTCTCCTTTTGCATTTTTTGCACCATAACGAGATGAAGAGGTTTGCACTCATCTTTTTCATTTTTCATCACCAATAAAAGATGCCTTTTTAATTAAAATAAGTATTATGAAGTAAGAATCAAGATTCGAAATCAATCATAACGCGAGCCATTTCTTTTTGGCTGATGCTTCAGGCATCAAATTGAATCAAATTACTGACTTGGGAGCAGAAAAGTGGATCTGCAGGAGACATTGCTACGGCGTAGGATACAAAAGCTTATGAAACAAATAACGAAGAAAAAGCAATAAGCACCGTGATTAAATGTGGGAGAAGCAGAGTTGAAGATTAAGGGTGTGCTCATGGATTTGGATGGAACCGTGGTGGATTCTAGAGAAGCCTATTTAGAGGCGGCGAGAGTGGCCTTTGCCGCAGTGGAACAAAGGATTTGGGATATAGAGATAGCTCTAGAAATTCCTAAGAGGCTTGAGCAGTATCTTCCCGTGGATGATTTAGTGAAGGGAGATTTGCAGAAATTTTTGGAAGTGTATCTCAGAACCTATTATCAAGTCACGGCTGTTAAGACGAAGCCGATACCTCATGTTTCGCATGCGCTTGAGATGCTTTTGGAAAAGGCAAAGCTGGCGTTGATTACAATGCGTTATGTTCCGAAGAAAGTGGTGATTGACGAGTTGGAGAAGTTTGGCTTGGCAAAATATTTCCAGCACGTAATAACGGCATTGGATACGCAGAACCCCAAGCCTTCTCCTGAAGCGTTGATCGCTTGTGCGCAGTACATGAGTATCCTTCCATGCGAGTGCGCGATTGTGGGAGATTCCATTGTTGATATAAGGGCTGGGAAGGCTGCAGGAGCCAGAACAGTCGCCGTTCTGTCGGGAATTTTTTCTTTAGAAGAGCTGAAGGGAGAGAAGCCCGATTTGATTCTGGAAAATCTTACTCAGCTTCCGAGTTTTATTGACTTGTTGTAGAATAGGTTATGATATTCCCAGAAACGGAATATACCCAACTATAAATAAAGCTTATTAAAAGCATTGGTTTTTAGTTTAGAACTGGAGAAGGCTTCGGAGCGAGAATACTGATGAATTTCGTAGAGATAATTTTAACTGAGAAACTGAGGGACATAAATCCTGCATTGGACGTTTTGGGCCCTGACCGCAAAGTGCTACAGGTGGCATGTCAAGATTTAACGAACTATCTTAAGTTCCATTGGAGTCTCATGGGGAAGGAAGCATTTGAATGCGAGCTTGTTGAGAGGCTGGAGAGTTTCTTCAAGGAAAATCCAGGCGAGTTTGAGGAGTTTTTGACTGTTTGGATCGGGATATGGTTTAAGAAGTGGAAGGAAAGGGTCAAGCTGCTCATAGGTAACGAGTATTCTAACAAGTGGAATAGGGTTTCCAAAGTTCTAAGCAACGCTGAGCCCTTGTGGAGGAAGCTTTCAAATCGTCAAGAGTTTCAGGAATTAGTGGTGTCCACTCTAATCAGGAATGGGGAGATCTGCGGCACGGCAATTCTTTCAGAGAACCTCTTGAAAATGGAGTTAGGTGAGAAAAGGATGCAAGATCTCAGTGATGAAGAACGTGATTTAAAGGTTGTTAACAATGTCTTGAGGAAAGCGAAGGAATTGGCGCAAAGTAAAGGGCCGTTGATCTTCGTCAAGATTGATAAGGGTTACTACCAGAATAGTTCTTTATAGCATGTGCAGTTTACGTGTTAAAGGCTATTCTCCGGAAAAATTTGGCCATCTCAGATGCCTAGATAAGGATTATGACGCGCGCGCTATTATTGAAGTGATTCGAACAAGGGCTTAATGGGATTTGATGGTTTCATGAGGGTGGGGAAAGGAGAAGGGATAAAAAACAACCCAAATCCACCACCAAATCGCCAAATCTTTTGGTATCGCCGTTGAATTTAACGGTTTTTGAGAAGCGAAATTGCGATCTTTGTCAACTTTTGTTGGAAAAGAGTCTTTGGTATGGTTAGCGCGCGTTTGTGTGTGCGTCAAAATCAAATATTGTGCATTTGATTTTAACAAGCGGTAGCTTCTTCATTTGTTGAAACGAATATTTTGATTGCCTGTTTAAGAGCATTGAGGGCGCCGCGCTATAGCTATTACCGAAATCAAGTATACGCTGTGCAAACCTTAGAGCACCAGCATAGAAATTCTTTCAATCTGATTTTATCTTTGAATCAAGTTAAAATCGGGTTATCAGGCCATACCACAAAAAATGTCCCTAAAGGATAGGGCACAGCAAACCTTTCCGAAACGTTTATAAGTAAATCTTTACTATATTTTGGTAAATATTGATAGGAGAATCGCGAGATGGGCCTACTCTCAACTCATGAATCAATTGTCTGGCAGGAATTTCAAATGGGCAAAAATACTAGCTCGATAGCAGAAGAACACAAAGCCGAGGAGTGGAGCCCTGCTTACGTGTCGCGAGTCCTCAACAGAGCCCGAGAAAAAATCGCGAAAACCCTCAAAGAACACGCAAACAGCCACCGCCTCGACATTGAAACCCTCCTAGACTACAAAGGACTTCTAATCGGTTACGACTATCAAACAAGCGCTCAAGTGTACATAGTCTACACTGAAAAACTTGGGACAATCGTCTGGTACAAACATGATTCCTACGCAGGAAAACTCTGCCCCGAATGCCCAAAAGAAAAAGAGTGCAGAGAAACACTTGACACCATAACTAAAGAACACAACATTTCACTGCGAGCTGACGAAGAGAAACTGTGCATGACAGATCAGTCCATCGCCATTTTCAACAAACTTGCTGCGAAGGAAACACCGCGATACAAGAGACAGGGAGGTGATTAGTTATGGGAAAGAACGTTGAAGAAAAAATCATCAGACCACCAGTTAAACAAATTACAAGCGGAAAAATATTCAAACCCTCACAAGCATTTCTGCACAAGCTACTGTTCAAAAGTGCATTCGCGTTCGCATTGATCTGGCTTATAACAATTCTTTCCTTCGTGGGCTTTTGCTTCTTACTCGCTGCAGATAATCCAGGCAAATACCCAAGCACAACTCAACTAATCAACACTTGGATCGTGCCAGTGAACCTCTGGACAATGGTGATAAACTTGGTATGGCTTGTGCCCGCTCTAATTGCCATACCTCTCTACTTCAAAAGCATAGAATACTCAGTAAAAGCTGAATCCGGAGAAACCATGCCAGAAATATACTCAAAAAGGGGCATAATTACCATAACCCGAAAACACTTACCATTCAGAACCATAACAAACATATCCAGCAGAGCTGGTCCGTTCGACAGAATGTTCAAAATAGGCTCAGTCTATATAGAGACTGCGGGGTACTCTGGGGCTAAACAAGCGGGTCCAGAAGAAAAACTAAGTGGCATCGTGTTCTATGAAGAAGTGCGTGATTTCATCCTAAAAGAACTGAGGAAGTTCAAGGAGCCATACGTGACCGGAACCGAGGTAGTTTATCCAACTGAAGAACCCGTACCGAAAATGGAAAGTCTCGACGACGAGATACTGATCACTCTCCGTGAAATACGCGACATACTAAGAAACAAGAGAAAAGACAACAACCTTTGATCAATTTTTTCCAGTTTTCTCTTTTTTTTGCGCAGGCTCGATTGCATACTCAAATAGAATTTCTTCAATCTCGCTTTTCGATTTCAATGTCAGTTGTTGTTGGTTGCTCGTTTCCGTCGTTTGTTTTGTGTTGGCTCGGTAAAGTTTGATCCCACACGTGTTAGATGGGTAATAGATAGTATATCAAACATCCTATCAATATCAAGAACGTTACTATCATGCATTTTGTGTGGTGTGGTTGAAGGACTGTGTATAGAGTTTTGCCTTCATTTTTGATTCTTAGGTTCTATATTGTTTATAGAGGGTTGGACCTGATTTTGCACTCAGAATATTACAATTTTGCGGTCAAAGACTAACGCTTCTGCCGTGAAAATTTCCCATGTCGGTCACGAGAAAGCAAATTGCCCTTTAGTCATAACTGTTTTTCCGTCAACTATGATAGTAGGCTCTCCAATGATGCCGTCGATGTGGATTTTAGCTTCATTTTTTCCACCTATTGGAACATGCACGTTGTCGCCGATGGCTACGTGAGCAGTCCCAAGAACCTTCTCATCAGTCATGGGATTTCCCATAAGCCTCGCACGGTCGTTTGTTCCTATGCCAAGCTCTGCGATAACATCAGCGCCTTTCCCAGCTTCCCTTACGGCTTTTCTCAACTTATCTGCTTCTTCACCGCCTTCTATCTTAGCCACTCTTCCATTTTGAAAATGGACCGTTATAGGCATCTTTAGCATCCCTCGCCCAATCTCCGCCAAAACGATGCTCTTATCAAAGACGACCACACCGTTGGCGCTTTCCTCCACTGGAGCTATGAATGCTTCACCTGCAGGAAGATTGCGGAAGGTGCCTCTTTCATGAATGAAGCCTGAATCGGCTAAGCATCTCCTTCCTTCAATGCTGAACTTGATCTCTGTCCCTCCAGGTGCCGTGAGGCGAACGTCTTTACCTCCCTTGATGAGGTTAGCCAGCTTCTCTGTCCTCGTGCTAATCTCAGTGTAGTCTGCGGACATCTCATTTTTTAACATATCATCATCAATGAAGACGCCGAATCCAATGCGGGTCCCATCTTGAGTGAATTTGGAGATAACAGGAAGAAAGGATCCTATCTCTGCATCGCTCATCAGCTTATTAAGCCACCAGATCAACACATCGGTTTCTTTGGAGGTTGTGGACAAAGTCTCCGGAAACTTTTCTATTGGTCGAATCGAGTCTGGAAAGACCACAAAAAGCGTTTCAGCTCCCACATCCTTTATCTCTTTAACGAGGGCCAATCCTTGCCTAATCAAGGGCTCATCTATCCAAACTTGAACCTTCTCCCCAGCTTTAATGTTCATGCAGGTCCTTACGACGTTCTTCACCCATTTCATGGCAATATCTCCTTACATTCTAAAGCGGCTAGTCATTAAAAATGCTTGTTGTGACCGTATCTCTAATTTGGGCGGAAATACTCGCGCGCACAGGTGCCTCTCAACCTCGCACATAACACGTGAAGCAGGCTACACACGTAAGACATAAGAATAGCGCGCGCTCCTAACCAACAAAAATCTTATTTAATTTGTTCAATAGTTCTCTACTAAGTAGAAATGGAGAATTAAAATTTGAGTGCCGAAATTGAAAATGTAAGGAAAGACGTTCGGATGCGTTTTGAGACGGACTCAATCATGTCAATTGCATGGATACTTGTTTACCTCCTACCCGTCATTTTAGCTGTAGTGTTTGTTTCATTATTCATTGTCGCCATGGTTTCATTTGTAGCCGTTACTCCAACACTCCCTCCTCCAGGTCAGCCAATTACTCAATTCGTGCCGCTCTTCATATCGATAGTATTCCTATATCTGCTTGCGATAATTGGCTTTATAGTGTCCTTAATCCTCATATACAAGCTTGTTAAAAGGCGCAATACCCATTTCAAAAGACAGAATTTCCTTTTCGAAGATATCGTGGCGGCGGTCAAAGCGGTAGCTGCCAAAAAGGGTGTTGATGTGGAAGTTGGGTTGGCATCTTGCGAAAGGACTGCCAGAGAAGCCAAGGCTGAGGAAACCGAGAAAGGCGCAATGCTTTGGGCTATTCTTTCCGCCGTCATATTTCCTGCACTTTGGTATGTTTGGTACTTCCTGATGAAAGATTTCTACAAGCATGAGAGAAGAGAAGACGGATTCTGGGAAGACATAAGCAGAACAATGGACAAATGCGGAATCAAGTTTTCAGTGTCAAGAAGAACAGAGGCGATGCCTGAAAGGAGCTTTGCTCTCTATTTGATTCTGACAATAATAACCTTAGGCTGGTTCGGAATCTATTGGCTCTACGTCTTGCTTAAAGACCCAAATCAACACTTCAGATATCACATACAAGTAGAAGACCAGCTGCTAAACACTTTAGAAACTGTTGCTATCTAAAAAATACCGCAACCTCTGCTCTTAGATTCGAAGCAAGCGTGGCGTGATATAAGTTTCGATAAAAGCCGCTATAATAAAAAGTGTTGCTGAGATAACAGTCAGAATTAAGGAGTCCTTTACACCTTGCTTAAACTCCGCAACCTTCACCCTCTCGCCAGTTATCTTATCCATAATTGCTTCGATGATTGCCACGTGCCAGCGAATTATTGAAGCGAACTCAAGAATGAAGGCAGGGATCTCAATAACCCCATGTGGTACTATTCCCAAAATTGGATAAAAAACTCCTTTTGTTACTCCAACTACTACAGATAGCGCTCCTATTAGAACACTGTTCAACAAAAGCTCAAAACCCAGTGCAAACGTTCCAAGCAAAGGCACCCAAACAAGCATGCGAATTGGATTCCAGAAATGGCCCACATTGTTTAGAAGAATAAAAAAATAAAGGTCCCCGGTATAGGGCGGCGGAATAGCAATGTAACTTCTTTCATTCTGTATCAAGGACTTGAACCATTCCGAAAGCTCTGGATTAGTAGAAAAGGCAAAAACTGTTACAAGCATGGAGATAATTGTGACTCCGAAAAAAGCCAAGGCTGTCACTTTAATGATCGTTTTGTTTCTTTGAATGCAAGAAGTAAATGTTTCCCAAATCCTCCTAAAGAAAAACTCTTGTTTCAGAGCAATGTCCTCCGTGCAACAAAAGCAGAAGCTACTTTATAGTTGTTTTGAGTCGCGCGCGCGTTCGATGATAGTAGGCATGAAGGAGAGCTTGCTTTGCAAACTCTAAGGTTGAAGTTTGTTCTGAAACTTTATAGGACAAAAAATCGTACAACCTTGATTGAGCTTTATGCGTAGAGGTAGAAAAGTTGTTTTAGTGCTTGCATACGCTTTCCTTACGATGATCGCAGGTCTTGTGGTTGTTTATGGAATTGAAGTTTGGATGCGCAAAATAAATCCCTTGATGGATGTTCCAAGTGCGGAGTTTCAAAAGACCGTCAACTCGACCACAGTTAAGAAGGGCGACGTTTTCAGGGTTAGCGTTTTCATAGGTTGGCACGGTCACGTGCTTCCAGAATTCACTCGACACGTTAAGGCTGTCGACCTGTATCAAGAAGATTACTTTATTCTGATAGACGGATGCAACATTTGTGAATATCATGGCGGAGGGCCTGGCCCAGGCTTCACATATTCACTCAGGGTTGTCGGAGGCCAAGGCAAAACCGTTCAGCTACCACCGCCAAAATTCTATTTGGACGGGATTGAGATGCCGTTAAAAGGCACAAGTCCATTCGTTCAAATAGGCTAGAAAGTTTCCATTACGAGAATAGCGTCTAAAAGAAAATGGATAGGCAATGGGTCGACGATGTTTCTGGTTTTTGCTCGAATATAGGCTACACTTAGAACCACTGATAGCGGGAAAACATTGACTGCTAGAAGACTAGCAATCCAAGGGATTGAAAATCGGTATCCAATAACATATCCTGGAAGATGCCAAAGAGTGAACAGTAATGAACTTAGAAGTATTGCGGGTAAACCTTTCTTGAGGCTAGACGGATGCTGAGGCAAAAGTCTGTCAAGCATGTAGCCTCTTCCAAATGCTTCTTCAACGACTGCAACGGGAAAGAAGGCGTATATTATCATATAATAACAATACCACAGTGGAAACTGTGTGCCGTTGAAAACAGAAGCACTCAAAAATGGGACGGCCCAAGGATAGAACTAAGCACCATCAACACCGAGCCAATAGCAATTAGCAATGGAAATAAGGCAATGCTCCAAAGCACACTTTTGACCGAACCAGTTCTTCTCAACCCTACGCTGGAAAAGATCTCTAGCAGGGATCGCCGCTTTTCCCACAAAGCCAAGAAAATAACAAGAAAAACAAGAAGCATCCCATAACTTTCTGCAATTCCAACCAATAAACCCAATATCAGTGAAACCGTAACGTTCGTTGGAAACGTCCCACCTGAGGGCCTCCCAAACAATATGG
>CAZDZM010000002.1:47964-52839 GCA_964509945.1 uncultured Candidatus Bathyarchaeia archaeon | reverse complement strand
GGTGATGGAGAAGGTGATGGAGAAGGCTTTGGAGTTTGTGTTGGACTGGGCTTTGGGGTTGGAGTTGGACTTGGGGGTGTGGATGTAGGTGTTGGTTTTGGTGTGGGAGTCGGCTTCGGTTCAGTGGAAGGGAGACCTTGCATTCCGAGGTACAAACCCACTAGGGCTGCACCTGCGACAGCTGCTCCTGCCAAATACTTTCTGCGTGAGACTTTGCGAGGGAGTTTAGGGGTTGATTCAGGGGTTTGTCTGAACAATTGTACACCGCAACCATTGCAGAATTGGACACTTGCAAAAAGTGCTTTACCACAAATCGGGCATCGCTTCATATTCAATTCCACAACATGATTCTAGTTTAAACAAGTGAAGAGATGTTTGCCGCTAGTTTTCATATAAATTTTATTAACCCAAAATCAATAAAAATCAAATTATTTTTGGGCAAATAATTGGCAGGGTAGTCACTGTGCAAGCGAAGACTTATTTCATTTTATTCAATTTGACCCAAGACGAGAAATCTATATTCTCGAACAATCGTTTTCTGCGTAATATCACATCTGCTGGGTCATAGTTTCTGATGAACGCAATTTCTTCAACTGTTGGTGGTTCAACTGTTTCTATCTCTGGCGCCATCTTGATGCTCCAGCCTACCTCGCTTTTCACGTCATCCACGGCGACGTTAGGGTAAACAGCGCTTAGGTACATCTCCTTGGTATCCTTGTCAAATTTGAAGACGGCTTTGTCTGTTATTACACTCAATGGGCCTCCGCCTTTGAGCCCTGCCTTTTCGCGGGCTTTTGGGCCGTTAATGTAGCCTGGAGACGTTATGTAGTCAACATTTTGTACAAAGCGACGTTTCTCTAACCTGCCCATAATTACTGTTCTCCGCGCAGAAGAAACCATGTCATTTGCTCCGCCGCTGCCGTTGAGGCGAACTGCTGGATTCTGATAGGTGCGATTTTGAAAGATTGCTGTAGAGTTTACGTTGCCGTATTTGTCAACTTGGGCGCAGCCAATTATTGCCAAATCGCAGTAGCCACGCTGTAGGTCGCTGAAGATTCTCCATAGGCTCGTTACGTATGGCGCTTTGAATCCTAGCGCGCTGTCGCCAACGTCTGTGCAGGCGTGTGGTGGGCGGCTGCCAACGTAGCCTCCTTCAAAGATCAAGGCTACATTAGGCGCGTGGGTGTGAATTGCTAGGAAGCCAGCGATCATGGGGATTCCTATGCCTATGAAGACCCGTTCGCCGTTTTGGATCTCTTTTGCTGCAACAACTGCCATGAGTTCCGCGTTGCTGTAGTCCTTTGCATGTTCTTTTGTTTGCATGTGCAAGCCTCCTAAACTGGGATTTTGTTAAGGTTTTGCTCGATTTTCTTCAGCGTCAACAATCTTTTTTGCCCTACTTTTTGGCAATAGTCAGCGTGGTCTTCGCAGTTCAGGACCCAATTTTTGAGCCATTTTTGGAAGCTTTCGTAAGTTTCGTTGCTTTTGGCGTAGTCTCTCTGGAATATTACATCGTGATAATAGTAGCCATAGCAAGACCATGGGTGGCTGCCATAAGACGTTTCAACGACGGCGTCTACGCAGTAAAAAGGTATAGCTGTCATATTTGGAGTTCGTGCAATTACACTTTCGGAAACGGTTTCTTCACAGGTTATTATTGTGTGTTTAGCGGCTCTTGCTTTGTTTTCGTCGTTGCCTAGGTGCCCCCAGATTTGCGCGTTTCCTCGTTTGTCGGCGCGTTGCACGTGGATTATTGCTACGTCAGGCTTGGCTGCTGGGACAAGGGCAACGGGTTCGTCCTCGTAGGGGTCTTCTACTATTTTTATTTTCTTGTTGTACTTTGGGATGTCTGAGCCCAAGAGTGATTTTGTTGGGAGAAACGACAAGCTCATAGCTCCAGCTAGAAACCTTAGGGCAACTGCGTAGTTAGAGTAGTCTTCCACTTCAATAGTACAGGGCACTCCTTTCTCCACAGCTCTGCGGAAGTTTTCTGCCATGGCGAACAATGATACGCCGTGCCAGGCGATTTCCACTTTTTTGATGCAGCCGGCGCCAATTAGCATATCCAGTTGATCGGTTGGGCTGTCATCGATTACTGTGATACTCCTTTTTTTCTGGCGAATTATCTCATGTGCTGCGGCTTGGGAGTTTCGTCCACAGAAACCACCGAGGGTTAATGAGCAGTTGTCGTCGACAAACTTTTGTATCGACTCTTTTAAGGTCATAATCTTGTCTTCTCTTTCCTTGTAATCCATCCAGTTCTACACCTCTTAACTGGCCTTGTTCGTTTCAAAAGGAATTGAAAAGAGGTTAAATATTTTTCCAAAATACAAAGCACAGCGAGTCAAGCTTAGAAGGAGTGCGTGAATGAGGCCAAGGTATAAGAATTTGAAGAGTTATGAGACTTTGACGGAGGTTACGACCATTAAAGACGTAGTTGATTATTTGAGGAATTTCGTTCAAATGCCCAGTTTTTCTGGTAAAGAGAGGGAACTGGCCCTGTCAATCAGGGATATTTTGGGCGAGTTTGGTTTAGACAGGGTTCACATTGACGAGCTTGGAGATGTTATCGGTTTCGTTGAGGGAAAGGCGCCCCGTCCATTGGTCCTTCTTGAAGGTCACATGGATCACGTTTCGCCTGGAAACCTCGCGAAGTGGAAACATAAACCTTACGCAGCTGAGGTTGTCGATGGAAAGATCTTTGGAAGGGGCACTGTTGACATGAAGGCGGCTCTTGCAGCCATGGCATTTGCGGCAAAAGAAATCGCATGTAAAGAGCACCAAGGGACGCTGGCGCTTTGTTTTGTTGTTCATGAAGAAACTGTGGAAGGAACCGCTATAGGCCATATCATCGAGAAGGAGTTGAAGGAAATGCCTGATTTGGTTGTGCTTGGAGAGGCTACGAACCTAGATTTAGGCATAGGCCATAGGGGAAGGGCCGTGATAAACGTTGAGCTAAGTGGGAAAACTGCCCATGCGAGCATGCCTGAGCTTGGCTTGAATGCTCTTCATACAGCTTCAAGGCTGATTACTGATGTTGTAGAGGAACTGGGTCCTAGGCTTCCTTTTCATGATGAACTTGGAAAGGCGACTATTACCACGATAAGTTTGGATGCTTCGCCGAAGGGTATTCCGCAGCTGCCTGATAAGGCTAGAATCCTTTTTGATCGACGCATTGTTCTAGGTGAAACTGAAAGCGATGTTCTTAAGCCTATGAAGGAAAAGATTGATGCGCTTGTAGCTGGAGGCAAAGTCTTGGATGGAACCGCTTGCATTCTTGAGGAGGACTTGAACTGTTGGACTGGAAGGAAATTGAGGGTGAAGAATTTCTTTCCCTCGTGGCTTATCCAAGAAACAGATATTGTTCAAAGGGCGCTCAAGTCTCTTCGGAACAGGGGATTAACTGCTAAAACTCACGTTTGGCGGTTTAGCACGGATGGCATTTACACGTATGGCTTGAGAAGAATTCCGACTGTTGGGTTAGGGCCTGGAGAAGAAGCTTTGGCTCATCAGCCAAATGAGTATGTTCGCGTAAAAGATGTGAAAAAAGCGGTGCAAGCTTATGTTGCTCTAGCGGAAAGCTTCATTTCATAATTTTAGTTTTATCCGATTATTTCCCATCTTGACTGATATTTGTCCAGTTCTTTTGTGGTGTACTCGCCCATCGGATGCTCGCGTATAGGTATTTCTAGTCTCTTTTCTTCTTCACAGAGTTCTGTTGAAAAGTATCTTTGGCCGGAGTCGTTTATCATTGTCACAATTGTCTTCAGTTCTGGATGTTTTTTGGCGAGTTTTATTGCAGCTGCTACGTTGCATCCTGAGGATATTCCGCAGAAAATTCCCTCTTCCAGCGCGAGCTGTCTTGCCATTTCTATTGCTTCTTCCGAAGTTGTTGTGATAACGCCTGTTAGCAGGCTCAAGTCTAGATTTCTAGGTACGAAGCCATCGCCTATTCCTTCAATTCTGTGTGACCCCCAGCGCCTCTTGGACAACAGCGGCGCTTCAAACGGTTCCACGGCGTACAGTGTAATATCTGGCTTCTTCTCTCTGAGGAACTTCCCTACTCCTGTTAAGGTCCCTCCAGTGCCTTGAGACGCCAAGAAGCAGTCGATTTTGCCGCCAGCTTGTTCCCAGATCTCCGGGGCTGTCGTCTTGTAATGTGCCATGGCATTATCGGGGTTTGAAAATTGGTCTGGCCACCAGTATTTACCAGGGTTCTCCTTTATGATCGTGTTTATAGTTTTAATTGAAATGTCCACGTCGCTTTCCCCGCCTTTCGTGAATATTACGTTACCGCCGTATGCGCGGATCAATTTCACTCTCTCGTGGCTCATTCCTTCCGGCATGACAATCGTGACTTTGTAGCCTAGACTGTGACCTACGAATGCGCAGGCGATTCCCGCGTTTCCAGTAGAAGCTTCAATGATTTCCATGCTGGGTTTCAATTCGCCGTGCTCAATGGCTTTTGTTATCATTTCGTGGTAGATTCTGTCTTTCAGGCTGCCCGTAGGGTTGAAGAGTTCCAGTTTTGCGAGGATTGTTGCCGTGGAGTCGTATTTCTTCTGTATGTTTTCTAATTTGCTCATTGGTGTTCTCCCTATAAAGTGGAAAATGTTTTCAGAAGCTTCGCTGTCAGAGTTCCATTTAATTTTGTTTTTGTTGTTTCTCTTCATAATTCTCCTTCTCAGTAAAATTCAGCTGATGTTATCTTGTTTTTACATTGAAGTATTTAAGGGACGCTGTTTGAGAGCGCGCAGATATTGTTGGGTGAAGAAAAATTCCAAGAAGGGAACTGGAAGTAGTAAGGCGCGCGCTGCAAAATTATCGCGCTATGTGTTTGGGTAGGTCGATTGCGCTGGCCGTAAAAGCAGAACG
>CAZDZM010000002.1:44995-47864 GCA_964509945.1 uncultured Candidatus Bathyarchaeia archaeon | reverse complement strand
GAGAGAGTATTGCTATGAGTTTTATGGTCAAAGATCAACTTACGCAGGATCAGCCGACATTTTCGAAAACCTATCCAGAATAGAAACAAACAAACCTGCAAATTTAAAAAGCCGCGGCAACATCTGCTCGCGCACTCAAACTGCTAAATAGTTAAGCCTACTCAACACATTTTTTGAAAAAAGCGAAAAAGCAACACTTAACCTAAGAAAATTTAGAGATAAAGGCATGAAGGTTTAAATATGACTTATGTCATAAATTCTCTCTCCGATCGGGCGCCAGTCAGATGCATTTATTTTCTCTCCCTTCTCCCCTCTCTTCCCCCTAAAAGCGCAATGAAGACTCGCGCCTACCCAAACAACATTTAAAGATTATAAGATACGCGCACTCTTTTTTAAAAAAAAGAATATCTAGCTTCCTTCTATTCCCTCACTGTTTCAGAATAGACTTGAGTCGTGACTATTGCCGAAAGCCCTTTATGTTTTCACGCTGGCGCGCGCACCATCTATTGGCTTATTCCCATTTCTTCTGCCATAATGCTAAGTTCGTTGTAATCAACGAGTATGACATCCAAAACTGATTGAGGTATGTAGACGGTTTCACTATCCACTCGATACTCATTCATCCATTCAGGATCTGCTCCAAAAAAGGGGCCAGAAACCGAATCCAGCACAACCCAACTCTTTCCGCACTCTGGATAAACTTGAAGTTGAATCAAAGTGCCATCGTATTCAAAATTGTTTTTCCTCACCGTGCAGAAAACATGACATGAGCCATCGAAACCATATTTTGTTAGATTCTTATCACTTATCATGCATAAGGCGGTTTCGTATCCACAATATTCCAAAAGGAAGGAAAGCGCCATTGCTTGATCCTCAGAGTCACCACACCGATGTGTTAGAGTCTCGATAGGAAAACGACTAAATTCGTTTGTATCACTCAGATTGGAAACGAAATAATTTTCCCATCTATAGATTTGCTCGATTCTACTCATGTTCGAATAAAGCATGTTCACATAATCCAAGAAGTCAGCTGCAAAGCGTTTCGTTAGATTTTCACATTCTAATCCGACAGTTTCGTTGAAATCAATGCAATAGTGACCATAACTATAGTTTCCCAGGTCGTGAAGCACTTGAGAAACACAAAACAAAAGCTGACCCCGTTCTCCCTTGTTAACGAACTTTGCACTTTCGTAGATCCTTATCTTCTCATAATGTTCATCCAAACCTTTAGGCATCAATAAGGTCATGTTAAATATCATCTCATCACGCATCCTACTGTACCCTTTATCCAGAGTAGAATATGACTCGTACAGTTCTCCGTAATAGTTGTTTAGTGCGTTGTATTCCCACGCCAAATAAATTGAAGCGCCGAGTAAACCGATCAAGATAATCACGGTTAACCCCTTCCTCATAACTTTAATGCTCTCTCTCTCTATGTGCCCGCCTATGAGTATGGTATACAAAACTATCGCTGACGCTAGGAAGCTAAATGCTGTTCCTAAAATAATCCCAAAAACAAACGTCTCCAAACCCAAATAAGCCATAAAATGTTGACTTAAATTCCATCCGACAATTGCTGCAAATACCAGTGATAGTGCAATGCCTCCCCCTCTTGGGTTAGAATGAAGCTTTGCGTATAACATCATAGTTAATGAAGATATAATCTTAGCCGCCAAAAATAATGTAGGCCCTGCAGTCACGACAATAGGATTAACCTCAAAGTTCCAGAAAGCAACCGTTGACGCAGCATCAAGCATGTTCAGCATTGTGGCCACTGCACATGGGAAACTCTTTGCACCACTTATGATCCATCCTCCCCAAAACATGGCCACTCCGCTTGCAATGAGGATGACACCATCCAAGCGGCCTACAACGAAGATGCCGAACCCGGAGGCCGTAAAGATCAAACCAATCACTATGAGAAAAACTGCAGCGCCAAACGTCAAATAATTGACTAAACTCATTGAGCTCTTTACCTCGAAATACTCAACAATTGAGTCACTTAAAACTTTAATTGATGCGCGCGCGATATGCCAAATAGCGCGCGCCTAACTAAACTTTATCGCTTTTGGTTAGATCTCGAAGCCTGTTAACCCCATCTATTTGCTTTATGAAGGCTGCAACACTCTTCGGAACCAGCTTCTCCCAAGTATCATCGTTAACCATCTTCTCTCTGATCAAAGTAGACGAATAAAGCTCCCTTTCAAAAAATTTGATACCCTTTACCTTGTATCCGGCCTCCATAAAAAGCCGCCGAGTTAAAGGCTCATTAGAATAAACAACGTCAAAACGCGGAGTATAGCCCTCCAAAGCAGAAACCCACATCATATGCAAATGCACATCCGGCACAGGAACAACCCAAATCCGAGAATCATCCACACCGGCTTCCAGCAAAGCCCTACGAACCATAACCAAACGTTCGCCAGCAGTAAAAGGATTACTAAGATTGTGACTGTACTGTGCACTGCCAATAACAATCACAAGCTCCTCAACCTCGCTCAAAACATCCTTTATAGCGTCAAGATGACCCAAATGAAAAGGCTGAAAACGCCCAACATAAAGACCGCGCCTAGCCATAATCCATCCCGCCTTCACGTAGTAAACAACTCACTTTTATCATTTACGATTTACGATTACAAAAGATGACTAGACCCACTCTCCAACATTACTCTTTTCCCAGTTTTTTCAAAACAAACTCCACAGGAAAAACCCGCAATTTTTTGCCGCCATCCACAGAAATTTCCCGCTCAGCAGTGTACCCACGCTTTTCGCGAATTAAAAACGCAAGCTTCATATCCAAACCGCCACCATAACCGCCCAAGGTAAGATCTGAACTGACAACCCTATGGCAAGGAACAATTGGCGCAAA
>CAZDZM010000002.1:0-44895 GCA_964509945.1 uncultured Candidatus Bathyarchaeia archaeon | reverse complement strand
CGCCCAAGGTAAGATCTGAACTGACAACCCTATGGCAAGGAACAATTGGCGCAAATGGATGCGTAGCCATAACGCGTCCGACAGCCCGTGGACTGCCTCCGGCAGCCCTTGCAACAGAACCATAAGATGCCACGTAACCCACAGGAATCAAAGAGGTAATCATGATTACACGTCTCATGTACTCAGACAAGTGGTCAGTTGCCAAAGGAAAACGTTCAGAAACATCTTTTCCATCATAAATATCTTTTAATAGAGTAAGCATATTTTCAGCAAAGGCTGAAGTTTTCGCATAATTCTGAAAAGGAACGTTAAAAGGAATATTGTCTAATAAATCCCGCAAAATCCGCTCTTCAGTGGAACCAAACGAAGTAGCAAAGATGCTTTTCTCGTTGCAAGCAACCCCAAACCAAGCGCCATGGAAATTTCTGGCATAAACTCCTATCATTTCACATCACATGCTAAGTCATATTGAGCCACAAGTAAATGAGCTTATCCATCAAAACAACAGAATTAAACTTAATAGGTTGGCTTGTGTATATCAACCAGAAAGGTGAAAACGTATGGAAGGACAAGGCCCACATGGACAACAAGGCGGATATCTCTGGGTTCCAGGCGCAACAACCATCGGAGTAGTGTGCCAAGACGGAGTTATATTGGCCTCTGAAAAGCGCGTTTCCTACGGCTACCTCGTCGTAAGCAAAGGAGGCAAAAAAGTTTTCAAAATAACAGACCGCATAGGCGCGGCATGCGCAGGACTCGTCTCAGACATGCAAATCCTCATAAGGGAAGTGGAAGCTTACTCAAACCTCTTCAACTTGGACGTGGGTAGAAAAATATCCGTAAGGTCAGCAGCCAAACTCATGTCAAACTTGCTTTTCAATCGTCGACTGGCACCGCTAATAACACAGACCATCGTCGGTGGAGTAGACGAAGAAGGCTCAGCAATCTACGTCCTAGACGTACTAGGCTCAGTAATCCCAGACAAATACGCAGTAGTCGGCTCCGGAACAGAAATCGCAGTAGGCGTTCTAGAAGAAGGATACAAAGAAGAAATGGCAACAGAAGAGGCGAAAGACCTGGTGACAAGGGCAATAAAATCCGCCATAAGCAGAGACACAATGAGCGGCGACGGCATAGACTTCCTAATCATAACCAAAAACGGAACAACCGAAGAATCCATAAAATTCTAAACCCAAAAAATTTTTACAACCATAAATCAAACAGTTGGCTATACCTAACGGTTATCCTCACCCAAGGGAGAGCGCATAAAAGGTGCCATTTCAACTAAGCCCAGAGGAAGCAAAATTCCTCATCCAACTTGCAAGAAAAGCCGTAGAAGAATACCTGAAAACTGGAAAATGCATAGGAGTGCCAGAAAACACATCGGAAAAACTTCTGCAGAACAGCGGAGTCTTCGTCACCATAAATAGCACAAAAAACGGAGAAAAAGAATTGCGAGGGTGCATAGGTTATCCATACCCAACGAATCCCCTCATAGAGGCAGTCATCGACTCGGCCATAAACTCAGCAACTCAAGACCCAAGATTTTATCCGCTTTCTCTAAGCGAACTCAACGAGGTGGTTTTTGAAATAAGCGTACTTACTCCACCCCAAATTATAGAAGCAAAAAACCCAACAGAATATCCGTCAAAAATAAAAGTTGGAGAAGATGGATTAATCGTTGAAAAAGGCATCTTCAAGGGTCTCCTTCTTCCTCAAGTGCCGGTAGAATGGATGTGGGACGAGGAAGAATTTCTTTGCCAATGTTGCACAAAAGCAGGGTTATCAATGGACGGCTGGCTAATAAAAGGCACAAAAATCTACAAGTTCCAGTGTATTATTGTGCGTGAAATCTCTCCCAGGGGCGAAGTAGAAATGGTTGACGCACTAGGCAAACCTATTGCCACTTGAGCCAGTTTTATCGCATCTCTTAGAGTCTTTTCTAGAACTCGCGTGTATTACGTATTTGGCGTGCGCACTTGATCAGTCAGCGAAAATCCTGCGACGAGCGCACCAAATTTTAATATTCATGGAACGTCAAGATTATCACATGCGCAATAAATTAATCATTGATGCCCTTTTTTGGTTTGTCCAATAACTTTTCTTCTTATCGACTTGCTATATACCAAGGACACAATCTGGGCCACGTTAACCCTTATAGCTATTTTTTCTTTCTTATTGGGTGGGTACTTAAGAAAGCGACGCAACTTGTAATCGCCTTTCAGCTTAATGATTAGGCCTGCTTTTCAGCGCGCGCTAGCCTGTAGAGTATTTATGGTTTGAAGAGCAAAAATAATAAAGTACACGCACCTTTCTGTGTGTTATGAAACTTCTTTTTAACGTGGGCGAACTTGGGTTGGGTCACGTGGCACGAGCCATATTACTAGGAAAGAAAATGAAGAAAAAAGGACATGAGTTATTCTTTTTCTCTGGAGGAAGAGTATACGAGTTATTGAAAAAAGAGTTTGATCATGTTAATTTCTGTACGCCCGTGGGTTGGTATGAAAATGCGCACGGCGTGATTACTTCCGCGTCGCTTTTGAATATTTTAATCCCTCTTCCGCGCTACGACCGAGAAAAAAACAAGCTTGAAATCAAGAGCTCAAGCGCTGAAGAAACGGTTCATCGATACTATGACCTCCGGCAGCATATCCGAAAAATAAAACCTGACCTGATTATCTCCGATGGCGACATACATGCCCTGCGGCTTGCACATAGATGGAGAATCCCAGCTGTTTATGTAACCAACATCATCCGACCCAGTTATGGCTTCTCTCCAGCTCTTATGCCAGGTGAAAGATTTACGGAACGCTATGTTAGAAAATGTGCGAAGATAATTGTGCCCGATAACCCACGCCCCCATACCCTCTGCGAATACAATTTAGGCGACTTGAACCACATGCATATTACAGACAAAGTTGAATTTGTAGGCAGCTTCCTGAACCTGACACCCGAGAGGGGATCGGAGGAGCACATTTTCGCTCCAATAAGTGGACCTTATGGAACAAGAGCTAAACTAATGCAGACGATAATCCCAGTCTTAAGATCACTTGAAATTAAGAGCATTGTAAGCCTTGGAGAACCAAGCAAAAAAACCACGAAAAAACTTCGAAACTGTGAGATACATACATGGCTCTCGCAGGAAGAACGCCACGAGTACATGAAAAATGCCAAATTAATAGTGTTTAGTGGTGGACACGCAACGTGCTTCGAAACTATAAAATACATTAAACCTAGCGTCTGCATACCAACGCAGGCTGAACAGATGGGAAATGCAAAGAAAATGCAACAGCTGAAATGTTCAGTAGTTGTGAAAAACAAAGAACAACTAAAACTGGCTATTCAAGAAATAGAAAATGAGAAACATTTTTACAGAGCCAATTTAGAAATGTTGAGCCAACGTTCAAATAGATTTAGTGGCATAGACCAAGCTGTCAACATCATCGAAGATCTTTCAGTTGATTAAGTGGATGAAAACTTGTTCTAAATCAGAGTTTATTGTCACAACACGTTCACTTTGTTTCTAACGTGAGAAGTTGGAACATGGAAGAAGGATGAAACGAAGAAAGCTTATCAAGAGTTGTCATCAGATCTTGGAAAATGAAACGTCCAAAATGCTGGAGAGGGCAAGTAAGAGAACCCTAAGACATGATGGCTGGGAAAATGTTGCCGAAGCATTAATAGAATAGCAGAAAGTAATACTTTAATCCGAATAAAAAGAGAGTTAAAGCGATGTTCATACCGCGCAAAATTTTAGAAGAAAAACTCGGACAAATGCTTGCTGAAGATTTGGGACAAGGAGACGTAACCACTGCATTAATTGTTCCCTCGGAAAGCACAGCCGAAGCAGAAGTAATAGCCAAACAGTCTGGAATCGCCGCTGGAATCGAAGAAACAAAAATCCTACTTGAAAGCCTAGGACTGAAAGCGGAAACCATGGTCAAAGATGGAGAAGAAATAGAAATGAGACAAAAAATGATAAAAATTTCCGGAAACACCCAAACAATTCTATCAGTCGAAAGAACAATGCTAAACCTTCTCTCACGCATGAGCGGAATAGCAACAACCACAAGGTGGTTAACAGAAAAACTCAAAAAGGCCCACCTTGAAACGAAAATTGCAGGAACCCGCAAAACAGCTCCGGGACTCCTCTATTTTGACAAGAAAGCACTTCTCATAGGCGGGGGCGATACCCATAGATTTCACTTAGACGACATGATTTTAATAAAGGACAACCACATCGCAGTTGCAGGAAGCATCGAAAAAGCCTTAGAGCAAGTCAAAGAAAATGCTTCATTCAGCAAAAAAATTGAAGTGGAAGTTTCAAGAGTCGCAGACATTTTAAAAGCCGCAGAAGCAGGAGCAGACATAGTTATGCTGGACAACTTCTCCCCAATACAGATTGAAGAAGCAATAAAGCTACTAGAGAAAACAGGATTTTTCGGGAAAATCCTACTGGAAGCAAGCGGAGGAATAACTATCGAAAATGTTCTAGAATTTGCCTCAAAGGGAGTTGACATAGTAAGCTTAGGCGAAATAACACACAGCGCTAGAGCACTAGATATAAGCCTAGAAATAACAAAAATAAGCAAAGAATCGCGTTGAGACAAATATCGCTACGTCGAAATGAAGTTAGCACCTTTCTCCAAATACGCGCGCGCCTCATTAAAATTTTGGAGCTATTTTTAAAGCTCGAAAGCCTCTGGCACATGGATTTAACATCTCAATGATACTCACTTTCTTCAAAATTTCTTTAGAATCTTCCGCGTAGCCTCTAACATCGTGCTCAGCAGCCATGAGAGAATAAAGGTAAACGCTTTTCCCAGCTAATCTAGGCTGACATTTGGACGGTAAACCCAACATAACCAGTTCACCTTCCTTGACCGCTTTTTCGCAAGCATACAATATTGCGTGTGCCCCAGCTGTTAACTCCGCAATTCTCACAGGAATGCTTTCTTTGCCTATGGCTAACACTGTCAATCCGTGCTTACGTCTGATCTCGCCTGCAATTTTCCTTAACTTGGGTAAAACTTTCAGGAGATGTTGTTTCGCTTTTTGGGAAAGCCTTATGCTTGAAAACTGAACAGGAGATAACTCTTCAACTGAAATAGATCCCAAAGACAAGTCAAGATGTACAACATCTGCCTTAACTGTTTCAAGCAAATCCATACAGAGCTTAGCCTCATGTACTATCACTTCGTACCCGCTCTCTACATTCGCAAAGATAGGTTCAGCCAAACACGCACACGATTCTCTATAAGGAGAAAATACCAAAACAGATGCACATGCAATGATAGAGGATGGTTCAAATCTTTCATCTAATAAGGCTGCTGAAGAATCCGCTGAAATAATCTTCAAATGGTTCCACCTTTCTCTAATATCAAGAGTGCATCAGAATTTAGCTTTGCTGTTTTTAGCAAGCTGATTATCTCATGCCAATTCCTAGAATGAACAGTTCTGAGCTTTTACCTCGACTTGCCTTCGGCTTTATGAGCTTGACAGCTTCAAAATTTTTCTTAACTGTCTCAATGAATCCAGTGAGCATGTCACCTTCAAATACTTTCACAAAAAAATTGCCACGAGGTCTAAGGATTTCAAAGGCTACCTTCAATGCATTGTAAGCCAAATCTATTTGCCGAGCGTGGTCAACTTCCCACAGTCCTGAAATGTTCGGTGAAGCATCTGAGATTACGACGTCAGCTTTTCTGGGAAGGAAAGCACGAATCTGCTCAAGCGTTTCAAGTTCGGTTATGTCGCCTACTAGTGCCCTGACATGTCTTTGGAGAAAAGGCTCTATCGGCTTTAGGTCGACTCCGAGAACGAAACCCTTGTTTCCAACAGTCTTTCCTGCAGCTCGCATCCAACCGCCTGGCGCCGCGCCAAGATCAACGACGACATCTCCCCTTTTTATAAAATGATACTTCTCCACAGCTTGAAGTAGTTTGTACGCTGCTCTAGAACGATAGTGCTCTTCTTTAGCCTTCCTATAATAATAATCTCTTTTTCTATCTTGAATCCAAGCCTTGGGCAAGGCTGTTGTCACCTGACACGGGGGTGTCATCTTTAGCTAGGGAGAGAAGCCAATCCGTAAGCCTCTCACAGTTTTTGGGCGAGATTGCAGTTGTAGGGTCACACCTGGCGCTGTCTTGACACATGAGACAGGGGCAATCAGCTATTGACTCTATAGACGCAGGGAGTCTTTTGGGGAAAAGCCTATAAGTCCATCTTCCGCCCCGAAGCTCCCTCTCCCTACGAATCAGACCTTTTTCTTCGAGTTTTATTGCTATTCTGGAGCCTTCCCTGCTGCTTCCTCCTAGGTTGCGCCATAGTTCCGACTGAAGGACGCCTTCATAGCCCGTGTTCACTACAAATTGGAGCGCTTTTTGTTCTAAGTCATTACGTTTTGGCATTTTCACCAGTTCCAAGTTCCCATTTAAATATATGTGCTATTTTAGATAAAAAGGTGTACGTTAAAGTCTTAAAAAACTTTGAAGGATTAGAGGAATGAGAAAGAAAAGATCGAAAGATTTATACTGCTTAGGAATAGAATCGACAGCAGACGATTTTGGCGTTGGAATATCAACTTTTAAAGGGGAAATACTAGCCAACACAGTAAGCGCTTACGTGCCAGAAGAAGGCGGAATCCATCCGCGAGAGGCAGCTAGACACCACGCAGAAGTTGCTGACAACGTTTTGGAGGAGGCCTTCAAGAAATCAGGAATAAAACCCCAAGAATTGTCAGCCATAGCATTCTCTCAAGGTCCTGGCTTAGGGCCTTGTCTCCGTACAGGCGCAACAGTCGCCCGAGTCTTAGCCTCCTATCTTGATATTCCCCTTGTGGGAGTAAACCATTGTATTGCACACATTGAAATAGGAAAACTTGAAACTGGAGCTAAAGATCCGATAACTTTGTATGTTTCTGGCGGCAACACGATGGTCGCAGCCTATGAGGTAGAGCACTATAGAGTTTTTGGTGAAACATTGGACATTGCTCTTGGAAACTGTTTGGATGTTTTTGCAAGGGAGGCCGGACTACATCGGAAAAAAAGCGTGCCTTTTGGAGCGGCGGTAGAAAAACTGGCCGCAGCTGGGAAAAATTTGATTTCCCTGCCTTATACGGTGAAGGGCATGGACCTATCACTAAGTGGTTTGTTAACAGCCACAATAAACTTGCTTCACAAAGGAAAATTCTCGTTGGAAGATCTGTGCTACAGCCTTCAAGAAACCGCGTTTTCCATGGTTACAGAAGTCACAGAAAGGGCTTTAGCGCATACGGACAAAAAAGAAGTCTTACTGACTGGGGGAGTGGCAGCCAACAAACGGTTGCAGTTAATGATTAAAGTCATAGCGGAAGAACACGACGCTAAATTCGGCGTTGTCTCCCGAGAGTTTGCCATGGATAACGGCGCCATGATTGCATGGACTGGAATATTGGCTTATGCTCATGGTTCAGTCACACCTATTGATGATAGTTTCGTGAAATTGAGGTGGCGGCTGGAGAAGGTTGACGTCCCATGGGTAAAATAAATTCACCCAAATTGCTCAAGAAGGGGGCAGAGGCCAGCCTTTACCTCGCAAAATGGCATAACAGGAAAGTTGTTATGAAGAGGAGGTTACCCAAAAAATATCGCCCCCTGAAGCTGGATGAGGAAATTCGTCTTTATCGGACAATCCATGAGCCCCAATTAATGTCCGAGGCAAAAAAGGCTGAAGTGCCAACACCAACGATTTTCCTAGTTGATGTAAAGAATTCCACAATAATAATGGAGTTTGTAGAAGGAAAACAAATTAAGCAGCTATTTAGAAGTGCCTCAAAAACAGAAAGAGAAAATCTGTCTCTCAAAATTGGCCAATTGATAGGCAAACTTCATGAATACGGCATAATCCACGGTGATCTGACTACTTCGAACATGATTTTAGACGCTGAAGGAAAAATTTTCTTTGTTGATTTCGGACTTGGCGAGAAAACAAAGGAATTGGAAGCCAGAGGAGTTGATTTACACTTGATGAAAAGAGCTTTGCAAAGTACTCATTACCAATTCGCCGAAAAATGCTTCAGCGCTGTAATCAACGGCTATTCAGAAATCTTGGGAGTTAAAACCGCAAGAGAAGTTTTAGACAAAATAAGAGGAATAGAAAGAAGGGGACGCTATATTGCTGAGAGAAAGGGGGAACTATAAATTATTAAGATTGTTTTGTGCATAATTTTCCACACTTTAAACCAAAGAACAAGGAACGCGTGAGACATGCATTTTCAACTAAAGGGCAAAGTCATATTCTTCGCAACAAACAATGTTAACAAGTTTAACGAAGCCCGCCGGGTATTAGCCGAACATAAAATATCCGCAGGCATGTTAAGAATTAAAACCGTAGAAATTCAAAGTGATAGCCTAGAAGAAATTGCAGAAGCAAGCGTTGTAGAAGCTTTCAAAAAGTGTAAACTACCAGTAATAGTGGAAGACGCCGGACTATTCATAGACTCGTTAAATGGTTTTCCGGGACCCTACGCTGCCTATGTTTACAGAACTATAGGCAACCAAGGTTTGCTGCGTCTTATGAAAAACGTTGGAAACAGGAGGGCAAAGTTTCAATCTGTGGTTTCATACTATAATGCTTATTCAGAACTACCGTTATGTTTTAAAGGTGAAGTCACCGGAGAAATAACAACAGAAGAAAGAAAGGGAAACGGAAAAACCGGTTTTGGGTTTGATCCGGTCTTCAAACCTCTTGGTAGTAACAAGACGTTTGCGAAGATGGATGTTGCGGAGAAAAATGCATTTTCACATCGTTCAAAGGCTACGCGAAAGTTTGCGGAATGGTACAAGAAGCTTCAACAATAAGACCGAGGCTACTTCTAAAATCGGGATAGAAGATGAAAGTAATAGGCGCTGTCGGGCAGATTAGAAGCGATTGGAAGCGGTAAAGACACGATTGTTAATTGCACATCAACCAGATGTTCAACACCAATTTTTTCCATCGGAGACATTGCTAGGGAAATAGCGAAACGTGAAGGATTACCTTCAACAAGAGAAAACCTCCAGCAAATCACTACGAGAAACTATGAGAAGTTTGGAAGAACGTATTTCATTGATGAAACGATAACACGGATAGAGCGTTCGAATAGGGAAAAAATGTTGATTACGGGAATTCGGGCGCCAACAGATGCTGCATCCTTGAAGAAGCATTTTCGTGACGATTTCATTCTAATATCCGTCGCCGCTAACAAACGAAAACGATTTCAAAGGTTAAAGGCAAGGGCGGAGCCTAGGGATCCAAAAACATGGAGCGAATTTCTAGAACAAGATCTGAATGAAGAGATAATCTTTCACATAAGTGAGTCATATAACCGTGCCGATCATAAGATAGATAATAATGGGACGCTGGAAGAGTTATTTCAAAAAATGGACGAAACAATTGAAGAAATCTTTTGATGTGATAGCTTGAATCTGCTATGGACAATTATGAAAGGAAATGACGAAAAAGTCAATAATCTAAGAAAACAATATATACTCTGAAATATTCGTGTATTTTCGCTCGTACAAGTTTAAGGGATAAGAAGATGCCAAAGCAAGAAAAAGGAAAATCTCACTCGATTAGACCAGTGAGCCGACGGCCTCCGAGCTGGTGCAAATATCAGCCTGAAGAGGTGGAAGCTTTCGTAATTAAGCTAGCAAAAGAAGGAAACACGCCAAGCCGAATAGGTACTATTCTCAGGGATCAATATGCAATTCCCCTGGTAAAGCCGATAACTGGAAAAACAATAACTAAGATATTCCAAGACGCAGGGCTTGCGCTAGCAATGCCAGAAGATCTCGGAAGCCTAGTTAAGAAGGCAGAAAGCATGGCCGTTCACCTTGAGAAAAACAAGAAAGACTTGCACAACAAGAGAGCCCTTCAGATGATAGAAGCAAAAATCCACAAACTTTCAAGATATTACAAACGTGAAGGCATCTTGCCACCAAACTGGAAATATGAGCCGAAAATAGCCTCTTTAACATAATTTAGTTTCAGACTTTACGAACTGAAAAAAGTAAGTGAAACGCATATAGTATTTAACACCAGCTTTAAATTTTTAAATCACTTCTTTTAGCTAAGCGTGGTTACTATGGCCTCAAGTGATGCACAAGCCGAAGACTTTGTAAATTCAACCACCAAGGCGGCTGAAACAATCTTGGAAAACGCCAAAGAAGGCGGGCTTTTTTACATTTTTTCACATTTAGATGCGGACGGAATTGCAGCAGGCGGAATTGTTGCGAAAACCCTACTTAGGCTTGATGCAAGGTTTCGAGTTAGGATAACGCAGTGGATTGATGAGAAAATCATTGGAGAAATTATTTCGGAAAAGCCGCAACTAGTGATTTTGACGGATTTCGGAAGTGGTTATATTGACTTGCTGAATGAGAAAGTCTCAGATTTCAAAATTATGATCTTAGATCACCATCAGATCATATGTAAAGAGGAAAGCAATTTTATCCACATAAACCCACATTTGTACGGCATAGACGGCGCACGCGACATTAGCGGCTCCGGTGTCGCGTATTTTTTGGCTAAGGCAGTGGATAGAAGTAACGTTGATTTGGCACCTATAGCTTTGGTTGGTGCCATTGGTGATATGCAGGACAAATACGATCAGAGAAAGCTGGGTGGGTTGAATGAGAAAATTGTTGAAGATGCAACTAGTGCAGGTCTTTTGCAAGTTGAAAAAGACTTGATTTTTTTTGGCAGAGAGACGCGGCCAATTCATAAAACCCTGGCGTCTACAACCAGTCCTTTCATTCCAGGTATTAGTGGAGAGGAGGACAAAAGTTTAGCTTTTTTGGTTAGCTTAGACATTAAGCCGAGGCATGGCGAGAAATGGCGGGCATTGAGAGATCTTTCAGAAGATGAAAAGAAACGATTGTGTTCTGCCCTTGCCGAGTGTCTATTGTCGAAGGGTTTACATTACGAAGTTGCAAATCTCATAGGACATATTTACATTTTAAACCTTGAAGAGCCTTGGACTCCGCTTAGAGATGCACGAGAATTTGCTGTTCTGCTAAATTCAACTGGCCGCATGGACAGGCCGAGCCTGGGCGTGGCCGTTTGCATGGGAGACAGAGGCTCAGCCCTTGAGGAAGCAGGCAAAGTGTTGGAGGAGTATAGAAGAACTATTAATAAGTATCTTGGTTGGGTTATGGAGAAGCCCGAAAGGATGAAGGAGTTTGAGAATATTTATGTTGTTTATGGCGAAAATTTCATGGATGACAAAATGGTTGGAGCCATCTCTTCCATATTGATATCAAGCCTTCCGAATCCTGAAAAACCGCTGATCGCTTACGCTAATGTGGAGGAGGAAAACTTGGCCAAATTCTCTGCTAGAACTATAGATATCGTAACAAATAAGGGAGTTAACCTAGCAGAAGTGATGCTGGCCGCGGCAGAGAAATGCGCGGGAAATGGTGGAGGACACAACATAGCGGCGGGTGCACAGGTTCCAATAGAAAATGTCGACACCTTCGTAAAAATTGTTAATGAGCTTGTTGGAAAACAGCTCAAAGGTGACAAAAATGGAAGCGGAAATACTGCTTGAATACAGTGATGTAGAGACTGCCGAGGCCATTGTTAATGCTGTTTCTCCTGACAATCTTAAAGCGCCGTCAGAATTATCCGTAAGAACAACGAGGATGGGGAATGGAGTATTGACCAAGATACGCTGTGAAGGAAAATTTTCAACTTTCGTTGCCACTATAGACGACTTGCTCTTTTGTGTTTCGACGGCGGAGAAGACGCTTCGAACAACAAAGAGGCTCAAATAAAAAGAGGGCCTAATCGCCTCTTATGTCCAGGCTAGAAGATTGAAACAGTAAAACGTAAGAGGGTTCTGAGCTTTTTGGGCAGTGAAAGGTGCCTTCAGGAATAACAGCTATTTCGCCTTCATTCAACCTTATGTTTGGTTGATTTTTTACTTGAATTATTATGCTTCCTTTGTATACACAGAAAATTTCATCTTCGTTTTCGTGTTTGTGCCAGTGGTATTCTCCGTGAAACAGTGCCATTCTGAGAATGTAACCCTTTACTCGCGCCACTTCCACTGGAGACCATGGTTTGTTTGGAATTTCCTTGATTTTGCATTCTAGATTAACTTTTGAAATCATTATTATGGACTTTGGCATTCTTTATCTGGCTTTTCTTTTTTAGACGACTAAGAAGATTTTCTAACGCAAAGACACCGTTTAGGCGCTGCTATCTTTAGGATCTTGCTAAGAGTGAACAGGAGTAGCTTACAGGTCTCTGTGCATAGTCTAGTCTCCCTTTCATACAGCGCCCGCGTAATCTGGGCTAGCAAATATCACTTGGCTTGTTGTAACGTTCTTAAAAGCCTGACGTTTTTCGCAGCTTTTTCGGACCTGGCAGAATTTGGAATGCGCTCTTAGCATGGAAGTGGAAATCTTGGTTGCTGAGCTAAAGTTTTGTCCATATTTCTTCCCAGAGCAGTTACTTGGCTATTTCAATATCCAATACTTTTCCAACCGGCTTCGGTGAAAGTTGAATAAAGCGGGGAACGGGTTGGAAAAGCCTTAGATTATGCGCATTTCTTTTCCGACTTTTTCGAAGGCTTTTATGGCAAAATCCAAGTCTTCCTTTGTTAAGGCAGCGTTCATTATAGTTCTTATGCGGGCTTTGTCCCGCGCGACCATCGGGTAAACAATTGGCAGAGCGAAAATATTTTCTTCGAAAAGTCGTGCACTCAGTTTCTTGGCAACGCCACTTTCGCCAACTATGACTGGCGTTATGGGTGTTTGGCTGTGGCCTATGTCGAAGCCCAATTCCTTCATAACCTTTTTGAAGTATCTAGTGTTTTCCCACAAGTTTTGTACGTGCTGCGGTTCAGTTTCTAAAACCTCAATGGCAGCTATGCAGGCCGCCGCAACCGCCGGCGGGTGAGAACCGCTAAGAAGCCAAGTTCTCGACTTGTTATAAGCAAAGTTAATTAGGTCTGCGGAGCCTGAAATGTGCCCGCCTACGACGCCAAAAGCTTTAGAGAAAGTGCCCATTTCAACATGAACCTTATCCCGGCTAAGCTTAAAGTGTGAAACGATACCTCTTCCGCCTTCGCCGAGTACGCCTTCGCCGTGGGCGTCATCCACGTAAACCATTGCGCCATGTTCTGCGCCTAGCTTGGCTATTTCGTCCAAAGGCGCAATGTCACCGTCCATTGAGAAGACTCCGTCTGTGATTATTAGAATTCGCCTATAATGAGGTGAATGTTTGTCTGCCTCATCCAATACACGCTGTAAGTCTTGCACATCTGCGTGTTTGTAAACTGTTCTTTCGGCATGTGATAGCCTAACACCGTCGATTATGCTGCCATGATTAAGCTCGTCACTTATTATTAAATCGCCCTTACTAGCTAGTTGAGGAATTAAACCAGCATTAGCAGCGAAACCAGTCTGATAAACAAGGGAAGCCTCAGCAGTTTTAAATCTTGCCAGCCGCCGTTCAAGCTCAATATGCAAATCCATATTTCCAGCAATGGGACGAACAGAACCAGAGCCCGCGCCGTGAGTTTGAACGGCTCTTAACGCTGCTTCTTTCAACCGTGGATGATTACTAAAACCCAAATAGTTGTTAGAGCAGAACATCAAAACCTTTTTTCCATCAACCGTACACCAGGGCGTGCTTGGCCCCTGCAGAACACGAAGTCTCCAGTCAAGCTCATTTTTGACCAGACCCTCGTATTCTTCTCTTAAAAAAGCTGTGGGATTTCGCATACTGCACATCCTCGTTTTCCTAATTCCTCGTTCACTCTCTTAACTCTTTCTTGATCAAGTTTCCGCCTTAAGTTTCTGCGATAGCGCTTCAATCATATCCTTCGCCATGGCAGACAAACCATAAGTTGGCTTCCAGCCCCATTCTTTGCGGGCTACACTGTCGTTGATTGACATGGGCCAAGAATCTGCAATTTTCTGTCTGAAATCAGGCTTATATTCGCATTTGAATTCGGGGATGTAATTCTTGATTTCGGCTGCAAGTTGCCCAGCTGAGAAGCTCATGGCAGCGACGTTGTAACTGGTGCGATGTTTGACCTTGGAAGGGTCTGTTTCCATCAGATCTATTGCTGCCTTTATGCAGTCTGGCATATACATCATTGGCAGAACAGTGTCTTCCCTGACAAAGCATGTGTAACGTTTCGTCTTGATGGCTTCGTAAAACATTTCCACCGCGTAGTCTGTGGTGCCTCCCGTGGGAGGTGTTTCGTTGCTTATTATGCCCGGATAACGGACGCTCCGCAAATCCAAGCCAAAACGAAGGAAGTAGTAGTTGCAAAGTAGTTCGCCCGCAACTTTTGTAACACCATATATCGTCCTCGGAATTAAAACGGTGTCTTGAGGGGCGTTGATGCGGGGCGCTTCTGGGCCGAACACTGCAATGGAACTGGGCCAGAAAATTTTAAGAATTTTATTTTCCCTTGCAACTTCAAGAATGTTATAAAGGCCGCCCATGTTCACGTTCCAAGCAAGCTGTGGGTTTTCTTCGCCAGTAGCTGAAAGTACCGCGGCTAAATGATAAACTATGTTGAACTCGTATTTTTTCACAACTTTCGAAACACTCTCTTTGTCCGTAACGTCAACATACTCGAAAGGACCGGATTCTAATAGTTTCTCGCCGGGTTTCCTCTTATGGCCAGCTGCAACAACGTTGCCTTTGCCGTATTTTTTTCGAAGCGCAATCACAAGTTCAGAACCAATTTGACCGGTTGCTCCAGTGACTAGAATTTTCTTCAAGGGTTTATCAGACATTTGGCAACCTCATTGTGGTGTGAAAAAATGAAGTTCTTTAAAATATAAGATTTTCAGAAGAAAACCAGCTTCAAAATGAGGTGTTAACGTTGAAATTTCAGTTTGTTCCGTAATTCCCGAACTGGATTAGCATGCACGTCAACTTTGATTTTAACTATAGTTTTCTCAGAGCTTACGACAGTTAGTGCTGCTGAAATTTCACCGCGTCTATCGCCACCGCTTTCGCTTCCAACTTTTAACGCATCGGCAAGCCTCAAAGCCAAATCGCCGTTTGTATTTTCAAACTTTTCCACTATTCTGTCAATCACTTCTCTTGTTGAAAGCATATTTCCAAGAGCAACACAGGTTCTTCCAACAAACTCTGCATGATGCCCTGAAACCAAGGCACCTGTGAAGACAGCTGTTCTTCCTTTGAAATCCATAATCGCCACTTGCCTCAATTTGCTCTCGGAATCTTCCCGCAAAAGTTTGTCCAGCGTCTGCTGAGGAGACAAACCCTGGGTCATCAATTCTAAACCTTTTACGCCGTAAATGATGTTTGTATGTGCTTGCGTGGCGACAACACCAATTCCGGGCTTTGCGTGAGGAACCCTATCACCCACAGATGGAGAGCCTGAGGCCACAGCCACACCCATTAGTTTAGAATCAGGCGAGATGGTCAATATGGAGAACGTCCCGAAAAATACGCTGGCCTCTGACTCTTTCATACAAGTTCATCTCTTTCATGGCTTAACATAATTATTGAGTAGCTGAAATAGTTTATACCACGATTGACAATCATTCATAGGATGAAAACCTTGAAAATGGGTTTTATTGTTAATCCAATTGCCGGAATGGGTGGAAAGGTAGGACTAAAGGGAACAGATGGAGTCTTAAAAGAAGCTATTGAAAGAGGCGCAGAAGCAGTAGCGCCAAAAAGGGCCAAGGAATTTTTACAAAAACTAATGAAAACCAAAGACAACATTGAAATTGAAGTTCTAACTTGCCCAGGAATAATGGGCGAGAAAGACACTCGAAGCGCGAGTTTCCCAGTTCAAGTTTTGCCCATGAAAATTGGAAAAGAAACAAGTGCAGCAGATACTAAAACCTCAGTTGGATTATTGACCTCGGCGAAGGTGGATTTGATAGTTTTTGTTGGCGGCGACGGCACAGCTAGAGACATTTTTGACGCCATGCAAAGCGGAGGTGAAGTGCCAGTTTTGGGCGTACCTTCTGGAGTCAAAATGTACAGCGGGATTTTCGCAATAAATCCTTCAGAGGCTGTAAATGTTGTTTTAGCCTTTGCTGAAAAGCAAGCGGAAATAGCTGAATTAGAAATTATGGATGCCGATGAGAAGGCAATAAGAAGCAATGCGTTTTCGCTGAGACTTTATGGTTATCTGAAAGGGCCGTTCGTTCCGATGCGAATTCAAGGAAGTAAACAAGTAACTCCAGAAACAATTGACGAGAAGGAGAATCAGACGGCAATAGCGCGTTTCATAATAGAAGAAATGCATAGCGAAGCCATGTACATACTTGGGCCAGGAACAACCGTCAAACGTATTGCAGAATTATTAAATGTGGAGAAAACTGTTCTCGGCGTGGACATATTCAAGAAAGGCAAAGCTATACTTGATGTTGACGAGAAAAAAATTTTGACCGAAGTAGATGATTGGCAAAACACGTGGATTATTCTCTCACCCATCGGCCGCCAAGGAATCCTTCTCGGCAGAGGAAACCAACAGATAAGCCCTGATGTCATTAAACGCGTTGGAAAACAGCATATAATTGTTGCTGCAACAAAAGGCAAGCTTGAAAGCATAGAAGGAAAAGCGTTGAGGATTGACACAGGCGATGCTAAAGTGGACAACATGCTCAGGGGCTACATAAGAGTGGTTACAGATTACAGAGAGTGGAGACTAATGCAAATTCAGTAGCTGAGGAAAATAAACCATAAGAAAAGGTTTAATAGTTACTTTTTGTATTTTCAACGAAAGTGGTTGAAATGGGCGATTGCGTTCCACATTGCTGAATCTTTACGTCTTTTAGGTAGCGCAGATAACAATTTCACACTAAAATTATATTCAACTAATGTTAAACAAGAGGAGAGATAGCCATGTCAGATGTTGGAGTTACCGTTAAAAAAGCTGAAGACTTCTCGGAATGGTACACAGAAGTAGTCATAAAATCAGGCTTGGCAGACTACGCACCAATAAAAGGATGCATGATTTTCCGCGAGCACTCCTACACTATGTGGGAGAAAATCCAAGAAATTTTCAACAATAAAATAAAGGAAAGCGGACATAAAAACGTCTACTTTCCGCTATTTATACCTGAAAGCCTTCTGAAAAAAGAAGCGGAACACTTTGCAGGGTTTGTTCCAGAAGTCGCCTGGGTCGCAATCGGCGGAGACAGCGAACTAGAGGAGAAGCTTGCTGTAAGACCAACCTCTGAAACGATAATTTATGCGACATACGCGAGGTGGATTAGAAGCTGGAGAGACTTGCCCATAAAACTGAACCAATGGTGCAACATCGTAAGATGGGAAACAAAAGCCACCAAACCATTCCTTAGAACAAGAGAATTTCTCTGGCAGGAAGGCCACACAGCCCACGTAACGAAAGAAGAAGCAGACATGGAAGTAATGGAAATTTTAAACCACTACAAAGATGTAATGGAGAGCTACTTGGCGATACCAGTGCTCGCTGGAATGAAAACAGAAAGCGAAAAATTTGCTGGAGCCTTCTACACGACAACCCTAGAAGCGATGATGCCTGATGGAAAGGCGTTGCAAATGGGAACATCGCACAACTTAGGCCAAAATTTCGCAAAGGTCTTTGACATAAAATTCATCGGTGAAGATGAGAAGGAACATTACGTTTGGCAAACATCTTGGGGCATGTCCACCCGGCTGATAGGCGCCCTTGTCATGGTTCACGGAGACAACAGGGGACTTGTGTTGCCTCCAAAAGTTGCTCCAGTACAAGTTGTTATAATTCCAATACCATACAAAGATGCGGATTCAACTTCAATATTGGCAAAGTCCAAGGAACTTTTCGAAAAACTGAAAAAGAAAGAAGTTGCAGTCGTTCTGGATGACCGAGCAGACTATACTCCCGGCTGGAAGTTTAACCATTGGGAACTGAAAGGCGTGCCTTTAAGAATAGAGATAGGCCCGCGGGATGTGAAACAAAAGCAAGTGACTGTTGCAAGACGCGACACTTTTGAAAAAACTAACATAAAAGAAGAGGAAGCAGTAGATGCCGCTACAAGACTTCTTGAAGAAATCCAAAATAACCTCTTTGCCACGGCCAAAAAATTCTTGCAAGAAAAAACCATGAAAGTGCATAGTTATGAGGAATTCAAGAAAACACTGAAAGAAAAAGGCGGATTCATCAAAGCTTGCTGGTGTGCCGATCCAAAATGCGAGCAAAAAGTAAAGGAAGAAACCGGAGCCACAATTAGGCTAATACCATTTGCAAAGGAAAAAACATTTTCAAATTGCGTCTACTGCGGTGAAAAGGCAACAGAAGTAGTTTATTTCGCCAGAGCCTACTAATTTCTTTGGCTATTGGTTATCAGCCGCTACTTTCTTAATTTAAGCCTCGAACCCTGAATTCTACAAGCGTGCGCGCAGTTCAATAAATCCTTTTACAGGAGAATACTATTTCTCAGCTATCGCTCCAAATTTTCCTTGACAAAGACTAGCTTGTCTTTAAATTTGCATTGATTTTGAACAATTATAGAAGTGGAAAAGACAAGTTTGCTGAAGAGCATCTATTTTGGCAACGTCACGTAACTCTTGAGCCGTTTAGCCACACCATCCAGCCCTAGGCTCTTTAGCGTTGTTTCTTTGGGTATTCCGCGCTCGTTCCATCCTCTTTTCCGATAGTACCTCTGTAACATGACATCATACTTCATTCTTTCAAGCTTCTTACCTTTCAATGGGCCTTTGGTTAAGGGTTCTTTAAACCATCTTGCTGGTGGAACATCCATTTCCCTGATCCAGTCTTGACCATACTCACGTATCCAAAAGGCACGAATCAAATTGAAAGTTCTGTCAGCAATTACGCTTAAAGCATCCCATGAAAGTTCCAATCCTGTTGTTGCATGAAGAAACTTCGGATACCATTCAAGTTCAAAGCCAAGTTCGATCCAAGGAAGTCTACAAACAGTTAAAGATTCGAAAACTCCGCGGATGCGTTGAAATTCTATTACTTTGTCAACTTTTTCTTCGGTGTAGCTTTCGCGTCCTGTCTGAACTTCCCATGCAATTACCCATGCGTCTTTGTGATGGGCTCCGATGGCGCTGGTTGCGTAAGCTAAAGCCATAGCTGGTGTAGCATGGCAATCATAAGCGGAAGTTTCTAAACCCTTAACATGCATAGCCCATCGGCTTGATTTTCCGCCAATTTCTCTAGCTACAGAGCAGACGCCTTCGGCCAAAACATTGCCTAAACCACGTCTATAAGCTATGTCTTCAATCAAAGTCTTTGTTTCTTCGAATTTTCCCCAAGAAACTTTTTCCTGTATCAGTCCTTTTTCCGAAGCCTCCATGACAAAGCCAAGAACATTGCCTAATGATATTGTGTCTAAACCAAATTCATCAGCGAATCTATTAAGAGCAGCAACTTTTCTGAGGTCACCTAAGCCGATGTTTGAACCTAACATTGCAACATTTTGATAGTCTAACTCAGATTCTTTTCTGTCAGAGTCCTTGATGACGTTACCGCACGTCATGTTACACTGAGGGCATCCGCGATTAGAAACTTTCAGCTCTTCCATGGTGACTCCGTTTATCTTTTCAGCCTCTTCGAAAACGCCTTCACGATAATTATATGTGGGGAGGACGCTGTTTTCTTGGCTCCACTCAATCGTCATCATTGTGCCTTGTCTCTTCCAAAAAGCATAATTAGGCTTAGTTAGAACCTCTCTGTAGCCATCTGCACCTAACTCTTTCATTTCTTTGGGATAAGCAACAGACAAATCACCAGAACCTGCCAAGACCACGGCCTTCAGATTCTTAGAGCCCATAACCGCACCCATTCCTGGCCTGCCGCCAGCGCGACCTTCTTGCGAAACAATATTCGCAAATTTTACAAGGTTCTCTCCGCCTTGACCTATGCAAAGAATGCCAGCTGTAGCTCCATAAAGTTCTCTAAATCTCTTTTCAGTTTCAAACGAGCTTAAGCCCCAGAAATCTTTTGCATCAAGAAACTCCGCAGTTTTGTCTTCAATAAATAGAACCACCGGCCGTTTCGCCCTGCCCTCTACGATTACAGCGTCATAACCAGCCTTACGCATTTGGACGGCAGCATGAGTCCCAATGTTGCCATCTCCGTAACCGCCAGTCAATGGACTCTTAGCGGCCACAACAAGCTTGCCACTGCTCGGCAAAGCAAGACCGGTTAATGGGCCCGCGGCAAAAACTAGTCTATTCTCAGGTGACAACGGATCAATTCTCGGTGTGAGCTTATCCCAGAGAGTTTTAGCTGCAAATCCCCTGCCACCAAGAAAATTTATGGCTAAACTTGTATCGTAGGGTTCAGCAACGACCTTATCTTTGCTCAGATTAACTTGTAAAAAAGTACCGTTCCAACCAAACATGTGCATCACTATACCAAAATGACCACGTAAGTATTACCTAGAAGTAGAATAAAAAATTAATGAAAAACTAGGCGATCTAGATCACTAGCTTTTCACGTTCAATGTTTCTATGTTTTATGCCTAAATCGCTCACTTTAAACTTTAGCGCGCGCGCTTATCGCCATGCAGCAAAGCGTACTGTTCGCCATTGTATAGCGCTGCTGCAATTCTTCCTAGGGAATCTGCTTTTAATATTCGCGCGCGGCGCGCTATTCTGCCACTCACTTTCCCTTCAAACGTCGAAGTAACTAGTTGAATTACAATCAAATTTAAGCTTACCCGTTTCAACTCAAACTTTTGCTGCAAGAGAACCCTTATTTATACCATAAGAATATGAGATACAACAAAATTACTATGTCCGAGGAATAGGATTTGCAAGTGCCAAACAAAAAGGGCGCATCAATTCTTGTATTAATAATATTATTGGTTATATCCGCAATAATAGCTGGGCTGATTACTTATATGTTCACAATCGCCCCCTTCATCCAAGTACCTGAAGGAACAGCTATCAGTATAACGAACGTTTACATCGACAAGGAAAACGCGAGCTCATTTAAAATCGGTCTTCTGAACCCGTCTTATTCGCCTGCAGACGCGACGATAACAAGGATCGCCATAAGCCGGAAGGGAGCATCGCAACTTTACGATGTTATACAGATCGAACCTGAAATTGGAAACGGAATTGCCCTTTCCAGAAACATGGCCCTAAACATAACATGTTTTGCGGTCAAGAAAGACGGAAACAGTGTTAATTGGGGGGAAATCGCCGGAGAATTTGCAGGAGAAGCTATCACCATACACGTTTTCTCGTCCGACGCCCTTGCTGCGAACATCGAAAAAACCTTGCCAGATATCAAGCTTAACTTGTCAAAGGCGGATTTTGACCCCAAAATTTCGTTTAAAAAATTCAATCTAACAGTAACGAACCCTAACTCAGAGATTAATCTAACTATCAGCGAAATAGCGGTTCCCGGAATAGACTTAAGCGAAAATGATATATCACCAAAATTACCCAAAAGCGTGGCAATCAATGAAACTGTTCGCTTCACATGTAACGGAAATTGGCATAAATTGGAGAACGCAACACTGAAGATTTCCACCAGAGAAGGATATATTTTTTCCAAAAACTTTATGCTGAAAAAAGCCTATGCTAAAATTCAAAACATAATTTTTGACGAAAACAATACCGATTACTTCAACGTGACGGTTTTTAATTTTGCTGAATCAGCCAACTATGTGAATGTCACAAAAATTATGGCTACGATTGAAAACGGAACAATTATTCAAAGGGATTACTCTGCAGCAGGCATAATGCCAAACGCGACTTTAACGTTTAGGTTTGACTGGCTTTGGAGAGAATACAGAGAAAAAAATATTAACGTTACTGTCTCTCTGTTTCAAGATTTTGAAACTGACAACTACACAGCGAAAACTCCGCCTCCAGTTATGATTAGGGTCTTAAGCGAAAATGAAACTTTTAATTTGAAAAATCAAGACCGCTTTGACATTACGCTGCAAAATCATCCAGCTTCAATCGAAGCAATTAACATAACGCAAATAGTGGCGAAGACCCCTGGTGGGGGAATAGAAATAATAAATGGCACAGATGCAGAACCCCAATTGCCTTATGGACCAGTAGAACCCAGTCAAATAATATCTCTTAACTGTAAAATCAATAAGTGGACCGCAAACGCCGGCCGAAACTTGACTTTGACTGTATACGTAATATCTACTGAAAAATTGGAGGAATACACTTCTGATTTCGTGTTCATTCTTCCAACGGCAGAAATTGATATAACAAACGTAACTCACACAACTATCAATAACACAAAATACTTGAACATAACCGTTGAAAACTTTGGATACTCTGTCTGGAACGTGGCAATATCAAAGGTAACAATAATTGTCGAAAATCAATCTGAACCACTGGAATACACTTTTCCCAAGAATCAGCTAGTGATTAGACCAGACGACGAGGTTGCTCTGCTCTGCCTGTTCAACTGGGAAGGGAGTGTAGGTGAAAAAATAACAGTGACTGTTGTTACCAACGAAGGCGTCGAAGACTCTTGGCAGGGAACAGGCTGGTAAAACCAACAAATCCTTCTTTCCTCAAGACAAACAGAAAGAAGGTAATTATACGATTTTGAAGAACCTTCCCATCTTCTTTTCTGTGGCGTTAGTGTAGGCAATTTTAGCAGTAACGGCGTCCTGGACTGCTAGGCCTGTTGATATGAAGGCGGTTATCTCATCTGAGCTCTCTCTGCCTGGTTTCAAGCCGGCCACAACTTCGCCTATTTCGGCCCAAACGTTTTCTTTGGTTATTATTCCTTGGCTGTAGGGAACGTTTATTTCTCCACTATGGGATGCCTGTTCCCAATCATCAACCACTATTTTAGCCCCTTTCAGGATTGCTGGGTCTAGCTCTTGTTTTCCAGGAGCATCTGCGCCTATACAGTTGAAGTGGGTGCCTGAAGAAATGGCGCTCTTCATAACAATAGGTTTTTTTGAAGGCGTAGTTGTCACAACAATGTCGACATCTTTGACTGTCTCTTCGACTGTCTCTAGTGGGACAATCTGGCACCTGCTCTTAAACTTTGGTTCTGCTTCAGCTATGAAGGCGTTAACCGTCTCTTTGGTTCGGCTCCAAACTCTGACTTCTTTCAACTTCCCATAAACTTCAAGGAGGCTCATGAGCTGGGTTCTAGCTTGAGCTCCCGCGCCAACTAAACCCACAGTCTTCGAGTCTTTCTTTGCAAGATATTTTGCAGCTATTCCGCCTGAAGCCCCTGTTCGCATATCGGTTATGGTTGAGCCGCCCATTATAGCCATTGGACCGCCAGTTTTCGGGTCTACTAGAACTATGACAGCCATGACCGTTGGAAGGCTGTATTTTGTTCTGTTGTTTGGATGCACATTAACGATTTTCACTGCTGACACGTCGAGGGCTTCGAGGTAGGATGGCATCGCTCTCAAGTCGCCATCATACTTGCGATAGAAGAGGTAAAGCTTGGCGGGCATCTGCACCTGTTTTAGACCCTTTTCTTTGAAGGCTAATTCAACGGCCTTCATAACTTCGTCCATTGAGAGAAGCTTTTTGACCTCGTCATCGGTTAGTATTAGAGTCTCCAAACTCTGATCACTTCGCAGAGAAATCACTTTTGTATTTCAGGGTGAATATATTTTTTTAGGTGCAATTCAACAATTCTACATCTGAAAGGCATGGAATTGCCATTAATCCCTACAAATAATCACAAATACGGTGGGTCTTTAAAAGAGAGAAAACTCCAACCAGCTTGTTGCCCTACAGAGTATACTGCTATATGAGTATACCTTCGTTCTGGTCTCGAACCATCCTAGAAAACTCTTCCATCAGCCTTCTGGTTATCGGACCCGGAGTTCCGTCGCCTATTTGTCTCTTGTTTATCTCCCTTACTGGCACAACTTCCGCAGCCGTTCCTGTGAAGAATACTTCATCCGCATTAAACAACTCATATGGCGTTATGCTGGTTTCTACGATTGAATGACCTAGCTTTTTGGCAAGCGCCATTATCGCTTTTGCTGTTATTCCCGGCAGTGCACCGGTATAGCTTGGCGGTGTAGATATTCTTCCATTTTTGACTATGAATATGTTCTCTCCTACCCCTTCACATACGAAACCATTCTTGTCAAGGCATATTGCTTCGTCAACGCCGCTTATGTTTGCTTCGATTTTTGCCATTATGCTGTTGAGATAGTTAAGCGATTTTATTTCATGCGTTGTAGCGTCAACGGGATCCCTTTTGACCCATGAGAGAATGGCTGTAACACCTTTTTCTTTTGCTTCATCTTTGTGCAGCGTAATTGTATCAGTTATTACAATTATCGATGCTTTAGAACATTTTCGGGGATCTAGTCCTAGATCTCCCACTCCCCTTGTCACCACTAGTCGGATGTAAGCGTCTTTCAACTTGTTTTTTCGCAGCGTTTCCAAAACCGTTGCTATCATCTCCTCTTTTGTCAATGGAATTCGCAGCAGTATTGCATGGGCAGAATTATAAAGTCTGTCGATGTGTTCCTTAAGTTTGAATACGGTGCCGTCGTATGCACGGATCCCTTCAAAGACGCCGTCTCCATATAGAAGCCCATGATCATAGACTGAAATTTTCGCATTTGATTTTGGAAAGTATTCTCCATTTATGTAGACGTACAGTTCTGTTTCCAAGATTCTTAGTCTCCAGACAGGAGAAGCAGTTTATCCAGTCAAGGCTTGATATGTTTTTTGCAGAAAATTGGCCATTTTCACCATTGTCAACCGTAGAATTGCGGTCTTTCCGAAAGATGTCGTGGTAGAGGAAGCGGCTTGAAGGGCGTGCCTTGCAGTTTTCCCTCGATTTCTGTCATTAGTTCCTCAAGTTTCATTTTGCGAATTTCACGAGCTTCTCTGTCCCTTACGGGAAGAAAGACTGATTCGACTTCCCTTTGCCCTATAACAACTATGTAGGGAACCCACTCGGTTTCTGCTTCCCTAACTCTTTTCTGTAAAGTGAAGGCTCTGTCGTCAATGTCCACGCGCACGCAGTGCGCTGATATTTCTTCAGCCAGTTCTTCAACTTTTTCTGCGTATTTGTCCGACATTGGTATCAAGCGCACTTGTGTTGGCGAAAGCCACAGTGGAAGCATCGGCGCCTTACCGCTCTGCTGTTCCTTGTAGGCGTTTTCTAATAAAGCCCACACGCACCTTTCAATTGCTCCGCTTGGAGAACAGTGGAGGATCAGTGGAGTACGTTTCTCGCCTTTCTCATCCACGTATGTTATGTTGTATCTTTTTGCATTTTCAACATCTATTTGATCTGTTGAGAGAGCTGCGGCTTTATCTTGGTTGTCTACAAAGTTAAAGTCCCATTTTAGCCTAAAATAGAAGAAGCGTTCTGCCCACATTTCAACCAATAGGGGTTTGCCGAAAATTTTGGCTAAATCGGCAACGAACCGTTTGTTTTCTTCGTAAAACTCCTTTGTGAACCGTATTGCTGCTTCGTAATCCGCCTTTGATAGGCCTATTACCTCTAAGACTTTAATGCACATGTTGAAACGTGCTACAAATTCTTTTTTCGCTTGCTCCAAGTCTGCGCAGAAAGCATGACAATCAGGCATGGTGAAAGCTCTTAGGCGCCTTAAACCTACAACTTCCCCGCTTTTTTCGCGCCTGAAACTATACCGAGTTAATTCGTAAACCTTCAGGGGCATGTGCTTGTATGAGAACTGCGTGTCGTGAACCATCAAAAATTGTCCGAAGCACGCGGCGAACCGCAGAAAGAGTTCCTTATCCTCTGATTTTAACAGGTATTGACGGGCTGGAAAGCGGTTAAGATAGTCTGCCAGGCTTGGATGGTGAAAGTCATACATAATCGGGGTTTCAACTTCCATGGCCCCGTATTCTTCCATTTTGGAAGTGACGAGCTGTTCAAGAAGAGACTTGATTAATCGGCCTTTTGGATACCAGCGAATGTTTCCAGGGTCACTGCCAAGCTCATAGTCAGCTATTTCCAATCTTTTCATTAAAGACACGTGGGGCGGCATCTGCTGGCTTGCCCTGACTTTTGTTATTTCATACTTTGCAAATTTTTCAAGGTTTTCATAGTCTTTGAAATTGAATTCTTCAATTGGTACTAATTTTCCGTCTGGCTGGAGAATGTACCAAAAAGACTGGAGTTTTTCTTCAACCTTCACAGCTTCAGAAACTGTTTCTTCCTTTTTCGCCTCCACCGCCTCGGCTGGCATTGGCACATATACGCGGGATTGCTCTGCAAGAGGATGCCCTTTTATTGATATAGTGAACTGTTTGTTCCAGCCAAAAGGTGCCCGGTACGTTTCTATGCCCTTCTCTTTAGCGTAGGCTTCCATATCCTTAATTACTTGTATAGCTTCGGCTGGCTTTGCCAGGTTGCTGCTTAAGTGGGCGTATGGATAGATTAATATTCGCTTTACTTTCAATTTTTCAAGAAAGGCTTCAACCTCGTCGATGGCTTTCTGGACCACGGCTATATTATCGCCTTCCTCAACCGCCGTAAATAACACAACGACTTCTTCCAACCGGTTCTCCTTTTTCTCAGCTTCCTCGGCCATTGCTATTTCTTTTTGAACAGGCACGAAGACAATGAAATCGGAATGTAACTGTAATATTCGCATGTATATTCACCATTTTAGGCACTATAACGCCACTTATCAATCAGTTTGTTCTTTTTTGTTTTTTTCTTATACTCTTTATAGTGTTCCTTGCACAAATAAGCACGCCTTTCGTTGTTGCCAAGATTCAAGCCGGAAGATTTAGCCTTTTCTACCGAAAGCGAACGCGCAGCTTCTTTGCTGCAACCAGACACGCTACATTTGACCCCTTTATCGACACGTCCCAAAGGTTTGATGCCCCTCCATAGCTTTAACGCAATAAAATATGCGTTATTCCTTAAGTTCTTTTTCATAAAGCCAGCGGGCTCTTCGATAAATTTCTTCTTTTTCTCCAAAAAATGTTGGACCAACAGCTTCAACAACAAGCGAGGCTGCTGCTGAACCCACGCAACAGCACCATAAAGAGTCTTTATCGCGGACATATTCAGCCAGAAAGCCACCCATAAAAACGTCTCCAGCACCCGTAGGATCAACGACCTTCCCGAGCTTGTACGCTGGAACCTTGTAGAGAGTTTCCTCAACGGAAAACACGGCGCCTCTGATACCTGAAGTAACAATAACTGTCTCAACACCATAATCATGAACGGCTCTTATGGCTGAATTAAGGTCTGATAATCCCGTTACAGCAGTAATTTCGTCTAAAGAGGATTTGTAAATGTCAACGAGGCCCAACAGGTGCTTATCATGCAGCGAACCGTGCGAAACGTGTCCGTTCCCGTCAAAATTTCTTAATGAACCCTGTGGATCAAAAGACATAACTTGGGCACAGCCTTTCAATTGTTCAGCGACTTCGCATGGAATCTCGCCGGCAATAGGCGCAACGTGGACAGCTTTGGCAGACAGAGATTTTGGCAAATCATCTATAACAATTGGCGGCGCTTTATTCTTCAATCGCAGATTTCTATTGGACAAGTCGCTGCTATATTCGAGTTCAAAACTTGTCGTGCACGCATTTTCTGTCTTAATTACTCCCGATAAATCAATGCCTTCTTGCATAAGCCACCATAAATAGGCACTTGGAAAATCAATGCCAATCTTAGAGACAACAGAAACCGTTCCGCCTAAACGTTTAACAATAAAAGAAACATATGCCGCGGGACCGCCTAAAACAACAAAAGGTGTATTCCTATTCGGCAATGAGATGGAATCAATAGAGAAATGACCGATTACAGCAATGTCAAAGTTTTGAGAGTTTTGCATGGTCATTGAAATCCACCAGTAGCACAGATAATATTATAACTGGTATAAAAGAAGAGCATTTTCAAATTATCATGATTGAAGCAGAAGTATTGCTTTTGCCAAGTCGCCTTCGCATTCTTCTAGAGCTTTGCGGGCTTCTTCTAGGCTTTTGCCCGTTTGATCTGCGACAAGCTTCACGTCCTCTTCAGGTATCGTTGCAGCCGCCGCCCCACGTTCGGGGGCTCTCTCCGTGATTTTTCCGCCGGTTACTTGGAAGATTTTTTGCCCTTGCATTTCAAGAATTGCAACTTCAGGGTCTTCTATGGAGATTTCCTTGCTACTCGTCTTTATGATTACTTGTTCAACGTTTGGGATTGCGTCCATACTCAATCCCATGCGCTGCATCATGCGCTTTGCTTCGCGGGGGTTGATGCGTCTATGCATAGAACACGCCTTCAATTCACATTTAGTAATAGAAACTCATATACTTAACTTTCTTTCATGCAACCGCGCCTAACCTTAACGGCAACGCCAGTTTTAAAGGCCATCATTTCATCACCTGATAAAACGGCACGCCCAATCGCCAAAACCTTGTTCCTCTCATCAACGACAACAACTTCATCTTTTGAGCGAATTTCACTATCAGCACTAACAATATGCACAGCAAAAACGTCGCCGCCTTTAGCAATGAACTGCGAAACGTCATTCTGAACAGTGACAAAACATTTTGCAGAATCCGCGCTCTCAGCAATTCTTCTTGCGCCTTCAATACTTAGTGAGAATAAGCCGTCTGTTGGACGAAGAGTTGCGAGGCGCTTACCATCTAAGTATACGTAGCGAATCCTGCCCGTTTTTTTGGAATGAAGGATTTCTACGTTTTCTGGAAGTAGCCTAAGGCCACTGCCTTTTCCAAATTGGTAGTCTGCAACACTTCTAATTCGTTTAAGAGCGTTCTCCAAATCTAGGCACCACTGATTTTGGGTGTCTTCAATTCGACAAGTATAAAGACAACCGCAGAAATAAAAACAGTTCAGGTGTGCAAACAATTGCGATGCGAAGTATGCGGACGCAAAATCCACGATAGCCCCTTCAAAGTCATAATTGAAGGAGCAAAGCTAACAGTGTGCGGCGAGTGCTCAAAGCATGGAAAAGTCATCTGGGAAGAAGAACCAAAACCTAGACTCCCAGTGCCGAGACAGGTGATAGCGGCGGCACAAGTAAAAATTCAGAAAAAAAGGCCGACAGAAACAGGAATGGATACGACTCAAGAACTCGTAGAAAACTTCGAATTAAAAATAAGACAGGCAAGAGAAAAACTGGGGCTTTCCCACGAGGAACTCGGCAAAAGAATAAACGAAAAAGTATCAGTGCTTAGAAAAATCGAAACTGGTAAAATGAGGCCGAACGATGTGCTTTCAGCAAAACTGGAGCACATCTTGAAAACTAAATTGCTCGTTCCATTCTCAAAGGAAAAAATTCCACATGCGGTAGTTTCTAGACCAATAAGCCGCGAGCTAACCTTAGGGGATATCGTCCAGATGAATAAGAAAAACAAGGGCGAGGAGGAGCCTGCGGAACGAAAGTCATCATAGTTCAACGCCGACTATCCTTTGAAACATCAAGCCTAGAAGAACTCAGAAGCCTAGCTGAATCAGCAGGATACACTGTTGTCGCTGAAATAGAGCAGGTAAGGGAGCCAGACTCTCGCTACCAAATAGGCGCCGGCAAAGTGGAGGAACTCGCTGCATTAATAAAAGAAAAAGAAGTGCGAAAGATAATTTTTGATAATCCGCTAAAACCCGTTCAAGCCTATAACATAGCAAAAATCACACGTGTAGAAGCTGTTGACCGCTTCCAGCTAATTCTCGAAATCTTCACAAAGAGAGCCACAACAACAGAGGCCCAGTTGCAGATCCAGCTGGCAAGGCTGGGGTATGAGCTAGCACATGCAAAAGAAAAAGTGAGACTGGCAAAGAAAGGGGAACAACCCGGATTTATGGGCCTTGGCGCATACGAAGTGGATGTTTACTATGAAGCAGTTAAGAGACAAGTGCATACCATTCGCAAGAAATTAAGAAGAAGCCGAGAAAAAAGACTGTTACATCGCGAAAGGAGAGCTGAACTAGGTTTTGCATCCATCTCTCTCGCAGGCTACACTAACGCTGGAAAAAGCTCGCTGTTTAACGCTCTGACAGAAGAAGAGGCTCCAGTGGATACAGCCTTATTTACAACACTTTCTACTACTACTAGGCTTGTGAAACTGGCAAAGAAGAAGTTTCTATTGACGGACACTGTGGGCTTCATAGATCGCTTACCATTGACGCTAATAGAAGCGTTCCATTCAACTCTAGAGGAAACTATCTACTCAGACCTGATACTTCTGGTGGTCGACGTGAGTGAGCCAATAGGCACCGTTGAAAAGAAAATTGACGTTTGCCTAGAAACAATAGAGCGCATAGGAGCCTCGGGTATTCCCATAATAACAGCCCTAAACAAAATCGACCGCTTAGGCGGATTGGAAATGCAAGAAAGACTCGAAAAATCGCGCGCGCTAAAGGAGAAAACTCAAAGCGCCGTTCCCATATCAGCGCTTTACAAAACTAACCTTGACTTGCTCAGACAAGAAATATTGAAAAAGCTAGAAAATTACGTTCGCGCGTCACTCACAATTCCTTTGGCAAGCCAAACAATGCCGTTCATATCATGGCTTTTCAAAAGCGCAGATGTTCAAACGATAGATTACGCAGGCAGCACGGCTCACATTATTCTTGAGGCGAATCCTTGGTTTGTAGAGAAGATAGAAAAACGCGTGAAAGAATTTCAGGGGAAATTTGAGAAAATTAAGCAATGAAATTCGTTAGAGGGAAAATCATGCCTAAAATTGTTGTGTTAAGGTGGGGTCACAGACCCCAAAGGGATGCAAGACTTACAACCCATGTCGCATTAACTGCACGTGCTTTAGGGGCCTCAGGCCTATTACTTTCAGATACTACAGACTTAAAAATTAAAGAAACAATAGAAAAAGTCATGAAAAAATGGGGAGGCAGCTTCTTTTTCAAAATGGGAATTTCGTGGAAAAAAGCTGTGCAAGACTGGAAGGCCGAAGGCGGCCTAATTGTTCATTTAACAGCTTACGGCGAGAACATCCAGACGAGCGACGTATTACAAAGAATCAAAAACTCTGGAAAAGACGTTTTAGTCATTGTTGGAAGCAAAAAAGTTCCAAAAGAATTTTTCTCAGAGAGAGTTTCCGATTTGAATGCGGCTGTTGGAAATCAGCCCCATTCGGAATGTGCAGCCTTAGCCGTTTTTTTAGACCGCTTTTTCGAAGGAAAGGAATTAACAAAAAAGTTTAGAGATGCGAAAATAAGGATAATCCCTCAAAAGAGAGGCAAAGAAACAACGGTGAAATGTTAATTTTGTTTGATGGCTTATAAAGAGTTTTATTGGAGCTTATAGGATAATAGTATAGTTAAGAAAGGATGATTATGTTATCAGCGGTTGACGATGCGATGTTGATTAAGGTTGCTGCCGCGTTAGGTGAGGAGGAAGCTGTTAAGCTAGTTGAGATTCTAAAGAACTCCGAAGAAATAACAGATGACGAAATAGCAAACAAAACGGGTGTAAGGTTGAATTCTGTCCGAAAAATCCTCTACAAGCTCTATGATCACTCACTGGTGAGCCTAAGAAGAACGCGTGACCCAAAAACTGGATGGTTCATATTCCATTGGAAACTTCAGCCGGACCAGTTGGAAGGCTTTATTTTGAGCCAAAAACGGCGAGTACTAGAAAAGCTTAACGTTCGGCTAAAATACGAAAAAAACCATGACTTCTACTATTGCTACAATGCGGGCTGCAAGCGAATTCCATTCGAAGAAGCTGTAGAGCTTGTTTTTCGTTGCTCTACATGCGGGAAGCCGTTGATGCACTACGAAAACAAAACGATTGTCCAGAAATTGTCGGGAAAAGTTGAACAATTAAGGAAGGAACTAGGTGAGTGAAAGGCTCCCATCAAGAGAGCAAGCATTGCAACTTCTTCATAAGAGCTGGTGTTCGGCAAGTGTTATAAAACATTGTGAGACCGTGGCCTCACTTGCGATGGAAACCGCCAAAGCATGCAGAGAGAGAGGACTTAATGTTGATCTAGAACTTGTTGAGATAGGCGCACTTCTCCACGATGTTGGCCGCTCAAAAACCCATACAGTTCATCATGCAGTTGTAGGAGCAGAAATGGCAAAATCGCTAGGCTTACCAAAACCAATCGTTTCAATAATAAAGAGACATGTTGGAGGCGGAATAATTGCAAGCGAGGCTAAGAGGCTGGGATGGCCAAAGGACGTTTATGTCCCAAAGACTCTTGAAGAAAAAATTGTTTCTTATGCGGACAAGCTAACAGAAGGAGCTCATAGGGTGCCAATAGAAGTCACCATAAAAAAGTTTTCAAAGGAATTGTCGCCTGCTGCCGCTGAAAGAGTGCTACGGCTTCACAAAGAAATAATGACTTTAGTCGGCGACTGCAAATGCCAAAAGTGACGCTGCTGACAAAAATCTACAGCAAGGCCCAAGTGAAAAAAGGTGGAAAAGTTTTAAGGTCGCTACTTCAAGGGCTAAAAGTCGAAGCTAGAATTCTCGAAGACACATCCGGCGGATGGATGCGGATAGAGCTTTCAGGCGAAGACGAAAACATAGCAGTAAACCATCTGGCAGAAGAGATAGGGTTTTGCCCAACAAGTTTAGAAAACGTGGAAAGATTTTCGACAATAAAAGGATATATAACGGCACTAAAAAAGGGCAGAGACGAAATTTGCGTGGACATAGGAGTCGTCTCGCCCAGCACGGTCTATGCAACCATATCGTTGTGTTATTTGCAGGCTCAACTTGCGGATGGAAGAAAACTTGCCATGGAAAAAATAGTTGAACTTTTTGGCTTTTGTGAAAACTTGCCTTTGACAATCAAAGTTTTCAGCATTGACAAAGAGAAAAACCACATAGACGCTGCACTATCAGAAAAGCAGCTTAACCAATACAGAAACTGGCAGAACTCTCTATTGGACAGATTAATAATTTTGGGCGCGCCTGCCTATGATGTCTTGTCAACCTTAAAAAATACTGAATTAGACCGAGACGTGATAAGCGTAGAACCTTTAGGTATATTTGAGCATGCGCTAGTGTGCAAACTTGGAACCGATGCTGCGGGATTAATTCCGAAAATCGGGAAAGTTTTGCGGAATACAACCTTTACAGTGTTTGACCCGAAAAAGTTCTGCAATTTCTAGGCTATTCACCGTCTTTCATTTCATAGCAACTGAATATGTGCCTATGACGATTAGAAAACTGCCAGAAACAATGGACGAGTTCAATGCATCTTCAAGATTCAATTTGAATGACGCTGTGACCAGAGGTTGCGAAAACATGAACAAACGAGTAGCGTGCGCGATGCACGCAAATGTTATCTTAGAAAGAGAACAGTATAATACAGTGCGGAGAGGTGGCGACATTAATGCAGTCTCGAACTGCACTGGGTGAGTGGGGAAAATGACTGACCCGATGAACCGTGTCATAGAAGATGTTGAACGTGAATTGTTACAGATCGAGAATCAGATCGAGTCACTGAACAAAGAAAGCACAAGCGGTTCAATACAGATTGTTGAAGAGGAAGTTACCAAGAAATTGAAAGTCATTGGTTCGAGAATTCCCAAGTTGGAGTCGCAACGACCTAGTCGCGAGAGTCTAAAAAATGAATACGGTCGGCACTGCGAAGCTTACAAGGCAATTATTGATGTTCACTTGTCTGATGTAGCCGAATCTGAGGAAGAGTTGAGTAGGTGCTCAAACTACCTTCAGAAACACCTAGAAAACCATAAACAAATCCAAGAATGCCTTCAAACCAACCGGATGAAACTTGAATACGTAGCATCTCTGCTGGAAAGTCATCCTGAGACTCTATTAGATGCAAAACGCAGGCTAGATCAGCTCAACAATAGACTTACGGAAAAGATCTCTAATACGACTGAATTATCCAAGAGAATAACGAGGTTGAGCAATGATGCAAGCTCCTACAAAACCAAACTGCAAAGCTTGGTTGAAGAGCTCAATAGCGCGCGCTAATATATTTTAGATTAGTGTAATAACATATCGGCAGAGCGCGCGCGGAGATTATTATGGATCAAGGGCTTCAGGAACGTATACCTATAATCGGTACTTGGAAACTCATTTCATTTGAGATCCAAAAGGAAAATGGTGAAGTGGTCTATCCTTTCGGAAAAAATGCACAAGGGTCCCTCATTTATACCAGGTCTGGTCGCATTTCAGTGCATTTGATGCGTTCTGATCGTCCCCAATTTGCATCTGGAGATCAGATGAGGGGAACACCGGAAGAGATCAAAGCAAATTATGAGGGCTTCATATCGTATTACGGGTCTTACGAATTTGATATGGAAAAGGGCTTTGTCATTCATCATATACAAGGTTCTCTGTTTCCCAACTGGGAAGGACAGGGGCAAGAACGTTTCTTTGAATTATCAGGTAATCGGTTGAAGTTGAGGACGCCTCCAACATTGTGGGGTGGTGGAAAGGCTGTTGCTTTTTTTCTCTTTGAACGGGTAGAGTGAACTGGATAACTAATATTCACTCACGATGTAGGTTATTATAGATTCTAATTTTGTTTAGCTAGCTAGCGCGCGCTGGTTTTATTGCTGAGGGAGTGGCGCTACCTATAGCGCGCGTGTATGCGCGTGTCTTTCTGAATGCAATTGTCCACCTGTTGCCCAATTGCTCTTTGGCGCTTCATAAATGACGATGTGGACTGCTTCCTTGGGAACCCCTAAATCTTCAAAAACTTTAGTTATCCCTTCGACTGTTTTCTTCTTGTTCTCAGGGCTCATGCCCTCCCAAACAGAAACTTGAACTATTGGCATTTCATTTTTACCTCAAATAACACTGCTATTTGGCCTAATTAATATGTTCGCGCGCGCTATAGTGACTCAGTGACAGAGATAGGCTACGCGCGCTTTAGTGCGTCAAGCGGCGCGCGCTATTATCTGTTTAGGAGCATTGAGGTAGGTATGAAGTTTTATATGCTTTGGAATCGCAGATGTTTAAACCATTATTATATGGGAGGTGAAATTCTGGAGGATTGGAAGATAAAGATTGCAGCGCTGTGGATAGTTGCCGAACTTTCTGCGATTGTTGGAAATATGTTGGAGCTGTACGAGTCAGGTGTTATAGAGGGACTCATTGCAGGAGAACTGGCAGGGATGCAGATCACACCAGAGCTGATGCTGGCATTGGCGATTTTGTTTTTGATTGGTCCAGTTATGGCTTTCCTTTCCCTTGCCCTGAAGGATTCGATTAATCGCTGGGTAAACATCATTGTGGGCGTAGTCTTTGTCGGCTTCACATTCATGACTATTGGCGAGTATCTGACAATACAATCTGCTTATTCTGCTTCTAAGATACTTATTGAAGTTGTAGGGCTTGTGTTTCTAGTACTGATTGTCTGGTACGCCTGGAAGTCTAAACAGAAAGCATGAATCTTACTAATGAATCCTTGTTTACTTTTCATCCGAATTTTCGTGGCAACCATTAAATGTTAAAAAAAGGCTAACTAGAATTGATTTTAATAAAGGGGAGGTGAGAGATTTGGAAATTAAAGAGATGTCTTTGGAAGAGAAGTATGACAAGCTCTACGACCAATACGTCATGACAGATGTTATAGCCTGGGCTTTCGTTAAGGAGATGGGGCTTACAGATAAGTATTTGGACTACTCGATGAAGGTTTTTAAAAAGTTGATGCCATCAATCATGGGTTATGCCTTCAAGTTCATTAAAACGCTATCACCAGGTAGAGCCTTCAAAATGTTTGTCGATGGCATCTTAAAAGATGGTCAAGTCACGGAGCCATTGTCCAACACGGAACTCGTCAGTCTTTCTGACCGAGAAGTAGTGATTAAAACAAAGAATTCCGTAATGCTAAAAAAGTATAGGGACATAATAAAAAAAACAGGTCTTAAGCTCGATTTGAAGGAATATTTAGAACTTGGCATGGAGGCAGGCAAAGGAATGTTTAAGGAGTTCGGGTTTGAAGTGTCCTCTGATATGTCACATATTGAAGAAGACGAAATGACTTCCACAATAAAGTTGAAGAAATGACCTAACTCCTTCTCTTTCCCTTCTTTTTCCCTTCTTTTTTGTAGTCTGTCGTATAGTTGATGGCAAGGCTGTAGAAAGATGGACAGACTACAACTTTTACCCAGACCAATTGGATCTATTGAAACAACTGGGTCTTATCGAATATACAGATAAAGCAAAGAAACTCTTTCCACAGGATGTTTAGTAACTACTTTGACTCATAAGTTAGGTCAAGCTAGGTATTCGCGCGCGCTAACTCGAGCATTTGCTTGGCCTGTTCTTTTTCTTCTTCATGACCACCAAAAAGCTTTGAGCACCAAACTTATAACATTGAACTCACCATCGCATGCCCTCGGCGCGCGCTGTTCTAATACATAGTACATACTGTTCTATTGCATAGAATTTTATGTTATAGACTCTAAGTTAGACTAGGTGACAGAGAGAATGAAATCTCGATTTTGGATAGCGGCAGTTTCTCTAATCATAATTGCAGTTATAGTGGGAATCTATTTTTTACCACCATATTCCTCTTCACCCACAAGTACCCCTACTCCGACACCGTCATCTCCGCTTCCGACTCCGATTCCAGGTATCCAGTTACAAGTGCAAAACCTCACAGTTTGGACGAGCGGAACTGTTTCCTTCAAAGTTATTCTCTACGAGTATGAATCAGGGTTACTTGAAGCGGTTTCTGTGAACGATACCCGCTACTCATGGGCCGATGGAAGCTCTGAAGATGCAGTCATATTTAGAGGTGAGACGAAAACTTGGAGGTTGGATGTTGGTAGCTTCAACAAGGGTGACGTTGTCCACGTCGTTGTCGAAGCCTCACCTGAATGGGGAAGTGGCAGCGCAACGGTTGAAACTTCCCTCCCTGATGGGAACAACCAAAACGGTCCCAATTACGTGTACGATTATTATGGAGGAGTTGGCTTATTCAAGCAAGGAATTCACATCTTCGCGACTCGTCAAGACCCACGCACTTTATCAGAGGAATTTCAAGTCGCCAACGACTACTGGAAGATGCTCTTGGAAACTGAGACCACTGCAGCCACAGACCAAGACTTCATAAGCATCCTCCTCTCACGTGGAGATCAACCAACAGGCGGGTACAATATTCAAATTGAATCGTTCAGTTGGCTGGAATCCTACCCTGTGAAGTTCCTCTTCCATGTCAATTTTACCGATCCCGGTGAAGGAGTCATGGTGACCGAAGCGTTAACCAACCCACTCGTTTTAGTACCCATCGGTAAACTTACACCTGGAGAATATCACGTCGAAGTTTCCATAGTCCAATATATACTGAATATCGACGAGGAAGGCAATTTCCGCTATACTCCAATCATGACATTCGCACCAGTAGTTTGGAAACAAACATTAACCATCCGCGACGCAGAAGATCTTACATCTTCGTTAACCTTTAAAGTAATTGTCAACGAGAATGACGCTCCAGACCTAACTGTGCAAGTAGACCTTACCACTCCTTTAACCAAAGAAGAAGCCCGAAAGATAGCAGAGGCAACGTTCATCCGAACAATGGGAGAAAAAGTACTCCGTCGACTAGACACTCTAATCTGTCAAAATCACCAAATAATCGCCCATTATACTTGGGGCTACGACGAAAACGACATGGGGCATATATTCGACTTAATAGCAGACCTCGCAACCCTTCAGATAACGGTTACCCACTGCCGCTGAATACGCGCGCATATCTTCAGGAGTTCTCAGGTAAAGATCTGCTGTGAACTAAACAAGTCTTTACCTTTTGGGTTTGGGTTTGGGTTTGGGATTAAAATTTGACTTTTTTTGTTTGAGCGCCGACGTGAATGGATGGGAAAAGTGGGAGGGTGAAAAAAATAATAATGCAGCCAGAAGGCAACGGTTCAACCCTAAAGAAAAGAAGCAACTGGGAGGCATTACCTGAAAAGAAAGAAAACAGTGAGGAGGCAGTATGCGGTAAAGAAAGAAAAGGGTAGGCTGGAAGAAAAGAAAGTCTTATTCTCAAAAACAATTAAGAAGAGTGCATGCGCTTTAATTCTTATATGATTTTTAGCCTAAATATTGATCCCAAGGTTACTTCTGGAATATCGGCTTTTTCTAACGGAATACAATTGAGGCTGTATGGTATGTCTATTGGGTCGCTGAGTGTTGGGCTTGTTGGACTGGCGGTTATGATCACTCTTACTCGCGCCTTCTGACCGCTAGTTTCAACGATGAAGTAGGCAGGGTCAAAGGTCACATTCAGCCAAGAGGGCAAAGTAAAATTCTCCATCCAATATTGCGGACCACCTATTCTGAAGGAGCCGTTCCACAACTTGACATTACTGGCTGAAACATAAGTAAAGATCACGGCTATGCCTGTCTTTCCCTTGGCCAAGGTGAAGTTTGCTTCACCAGTGTCCTCAGCCTTCGGGACCACATCCTCGAAGCCCTGAGTATCGGTTGTATCCCAACCCATCCCAAAATTTGGCGGAGGATTTCGCGGCGGATGGCTCGCAGAATACATGAGATACGCAACCACAAGAACGAAAACGAGGATTGAAACCAGCACGACCAATAACAGCTTCTTCACATCTCGCACCTTTTTCAGGGTGGTGGTTTATCTAATGGCTCCATATAGAGGTAAAGGTCGTAATGTTCAATGTCTTGTCCATCATACTTGAAGTGCAGTTCAAAGATTCCAAGCACATCATCGGGAGGAGATGAGAGAGAAGTGACTGTAAACTCTCCAGTGGGCAAGTCGAAAATATGCTCTGCTCCTTCTAACTTCTCTCCTTTAGAGTTGTAGAGGTCACCTGTGATGGCAAAATAGTAGTCTCTGTCATATCTGCTGATGAACTGTCCACGTATTATAACTGCAGGATCTCCTGCATTGACAGAACGCCCTTTTAGAGGGATGGTAATGTTCTCTTCAAAAACGCCATAGCTCAGATAGGAGCTAAGCAGGTAGAGTTGGGATTCTGTTCCGTTCCTAAAAGTCAAATATGTTTCTGTGGGAGTAAGCAGGTATCGTTCTGTTTCCTCAATCCAACTCTTATCTATTTCCCCATCTTTTTGGATTGCCCAACTGCTCCATTCCCCATCTATGTCAAGTAAAATGTGCCCTTCTAACCCTAAACCTAAATTGTCTTTCAAGATGAAGAGAACATCATGAACCCTATCTAGCACTCTATACCCATGTTCATCAGTCGTGATACCATTTCTATCTTCAGGTTTAATCCATTGGCTGATAGTAAGGTCGTGTCCATAGATTCTGAATTCAATTCTTGCAATTCTATCATTTGCTTTTATCTCCCCAACCGTTTCCCAAGTCAAATTACATTCTTGAACATTTATTTGATGAAAAAGTGAAAGGTATAGATAATCAAGTAATTCGGAGTTGCCGCCACCTACAAGCCGCTCTTCGCCATTCTCCAACAGCAAAATTACATCATCCATTCTTGGATATGGAGTAGGAGTAGGTATAGCAGTGGGTGAAGGTGATGGAGATGGAGTTGGCAATGCAGTGTAGTAGTAAACACCTACTGCAGAACCTACAATGATCAGAAGGGCAACAATCACAAACAGAATACGATTCTTCATTTTCTCCTGTACTCTATTCTTGCCATTTTTTCTACAGAAAATTATATTGCTAATTAAACTCTTAACAATTTCGGACTCTTTAAAAGAACGCTTTTGCATATCTGTTAGCTTGCCTTTCTTCTTCCGTTTCGTTCATTTCTAACCCATTAACTTCTACAACATGATGGTAAAGTTCATGCAGAACATTACGTTTCTTCAAGCCTCTTCTAGTGAAGTAAGCAATCCCGTTATCGTAGCAAGCCTCATCCCCATTCCCTACTCTTCTACCGTCCAAAACTATTTTCATCCTTCTAATCCCGTAGTATGCGGTCAGATAGTTAACAGACCTTTGACAGCCTTTCAACTCGTAAGTTAGTAAGAACGCTTCTCTGACTTTTTTAGAAGGAATAAGCCTCTTCATTGTAACACCTTCAACTTAAGGTAACGAGCGCGCGCGCTTATGAGTGGGACCCAAACTATGAGTGGACCAACACAGTTTCTTGGAGTTTCACGACGACGCCATGAACATAGAAGAAACAATAATAGAAAATAAGAGGAAACATTATAGCCCTCTCACAGTTTTCTTTCTTTTAGGCACTGCCTCAATCACCCTTCTTTTCTTTTAGGTAGCATTTTAAACACCCTTTACCCACAGCAAACATATCGGCGTTATTGTCAGCTTCCACATAGCCCTATTTAGGACACTTCCCCAGAAACAACATGAACCAGCGTCACACTCTTCTTCCCATTAACCGAACATCTCTCTAGAGCAACCCACACGTACTAACTGCCCCCACTAGCGTCGTTGGATTCGGGGGGGCGTTAAAATTTAATCCAACCACTCCATATCATAATTTTCAAGAGCAGTCAAACAAAGAAGTGATAGAGTTGAAGGAAAATGGGTTTCGCAAATACCTTCACAAACGCGGGCTTCTTGCTAAGGACATCGCCTCTTCAGTGAAAGCAGTAAAGGATTTTGAGGAATATCTAAAAGAGAAGGAAAGCACACTGGAAGCTGCGAGTGTTGATGAGCTCAAGCAGTATATTTCGCAACAGATTGCAGAAGGCAAGAACTCTGAGGACAGGTTTGTCGCCATCGCTCGCTACTGCTACTACATGAAGAAAAACGATCTATACATTTACCTCGTCTCGATACTCGGAGCGGCAAACGTCCTTAAAGATATTGGCGAAAGGCTTGGCGCTATCGCTGGTGAAGAAATCCGTCAAAGAGTCTACGAGGAAATCGAGTTCCCACAACTCGGAGCTCCCCAAGAAGACTATCCTGAGCTGACAAAGAAGATTCTAGCCAGAATGGAGGCTGAATTGCCGCAAGCGGCGTGCAGAGACATTATGACTTGGAACTATCATAAAGTGCCTGCTGCAGCGTTCGATGAAGCCAAGAAACGTTTCCAGAAAGCCAAAAGCATAGACGAATACCTCAAAGGCGAGCATAAGAGACTTGTTGATGAACTCGAAAGTCACATGAAGCAAGGACGACTGTGGTTTGAGCAAGAAATCACTCCCGAGGTTCTAGAGTTCGTGAAGAGCAACCAAGAAATAAACACGGGAGTCCGAAGAGGCGATAGAATCTTCAAGACCAAAATCCCTTACGCTCCAAAACAATTCCTTAAAGAAAACAATCCAAACTTGCGTAGATACTACGCCTGCCATTGCCAACTAGTTAGAACTGCCATACGCAAAGGCAAGCCTAGAATCTCCCCGACATTCTGCTATTGCAGTGGTGGCTATGAGAAGCTACATTTTAACGTTATATTTGACGAGAATGTGGAAGTAGAGTTGCTCGAAACCCTTCTAAAAGGCGACAATCGTTGCCGTTTTGCTATCAAGATTCCGAAGGGAAAAATGAAATAATAGAGAACTCATAGTACAAACGCTAACTTGTGTTTGGTTGGGTTGGGAATTAAAATTTAACCCTATTGAAAAATTCAGAATAGCGCTATAAATTGGAACATCCTAAAGTATAGAACTAACCAGATGTGCCTCTAAGCCAATATAGTTATCTTGGGTGGTGAAAATCGTGGCAGATGAAGATAAAGAGCTACCACAACTGAAGGCACTGTACGACGAGTTATGGAGCGACGCAAGAACCATGATTAAAGACATGAACAAAAGCATCTATGTTTATCTTTTCGCCGGCTTTCTATCGTTGGTCTTCTCGACCATAATGATAGGAAGTGGAATCTCTAACTGGAACAAAATATTTTCAGGCGACGCAGGCACTCTGACTTATGTCTATGTAATAGCCGAAACGTTTGGTTCAGTTGCTTACGTCATATTCGGCATTACACTGTTGAACTGTTACCGCAAGCTGAAGGACCGATATTCAAAACTTATCAAGATGGAGAAAAACTTGAGGACTAAGTGATGCACAGGAGTAAATGCCCTCCACCTTCAAAAGCTGCAGAAAGGCTCATAGAGTATTTGGACATTTTTGACTCTATGCAAGCGAAACGAGGCAAGACATTATGGTATGACATCTATAGGAGGGCTGGAAATCCCTATCAAACAGACAGCACGATCAGGTATCTTGAGGAGAATGGTTTGATTGAAGGAAACAAAACTGATGGGTATCGGAAGACGAAGAGGGGCGATACGTGGCATGAAATTCTGCGAAAACACCGTGACTTGGTCGGTGTATTAACAAGAGAATTGAGCGGCTATAGACGAAAACGCTGGTAGAATATTGACTGCGTTTGGAACCATTTTATTGCATAGGTTGGCTGGACGAAACCACGGTCAGACACATTCTGGAGGTGATTGAAATTAAGGAGTATGAAATCCTCTACGATACTGGTGAGGCTAGGAAGCTTGTAGCGCAGATCAATCGTATGGCAAAGGAAGGCTGGCAAGCTAAATCGATAGGCGCTTTGGGAGCTCCCACTGGTGTTCGTGCTGTCTACGTTTTGATGGAGCGCGAAGTTAGCTAAGGGCTCTTGTTTTTTCGCGTACGTTTGGCCAGAAAGTCTACTTTTTTCTCTTTAGTTAGAAATTAGAAAATTAGAACCTTTTGATACCAATGAATAATAATCAATGAATAGTCAATGAATGTTGATAGCATGAATAGTAGTAGCAGTTGAGTAGTCATTCAGTAACAGAGAGGTTTCAAAGAACTAAGAGGTTTGAAAGAGATAGGCTACGTGCGCTTTAGCGCGTTAAGCAAAATTTATTTAGCGCGCGCGAGCTGTAAACTACCTTTGCAGGTTTTACAGGGGTTCCAAGAATTAATAGCTTAGCATACAGCACGCATTGGGTTTCCTAAGTCTTTTGAAAATACAATTCTCTACCCTTCTTTTCAGTTATTCGAATAATACCGCTTTTTCTCAAACAGTAAGTAATTTGCCTTGCAGTCCTAACTGAAATCTTGGCTGATTTCGCAAATTCTTTGTTAGTGAAAATTTCATTTAGATTTTTTGGCAGAATTTTGAGATAGTCATGCTTGTTTTGGAAGAGAATTCGATCGTTCACCTTAACTAATCGTCTCTCTTTGATACTTACGCCTCTTCGTCTCCAACTTCCTTTTCCATCATTGCACCTAATTTCTTCTTCATCAATAAACAAGACTTCCAAAGAAAAGTTGTCCTCGCCGAGCATATCGGGGATTCTGACCAGTTCTCGAAAAAGGTCAGTTAGCCTGCCCTTTCTTGGAGATTTGCGTTTGTTGAATGCTGCATCATCTTTGGTTATGTACGTTATCCATTTCTTTTCTGACAAGGGATACACTAATCTGACTTGATGTGTTTTAATGAGCGTTTGGAGCTTTTCTTTAAGGGCAGAAAAGTTCTTGGTCTGAATTTCAATGACTAATTCACCCCTCAATATATCGACTATATAATTGTCTAATTTAACCTCAAATATGTCGCCGGGAAGTGAGTAGACTCTTCTAATTTCTGAATGAAGAGAGTGCTCGTTCATTGTCTTCAAGAGACTAAAGGTAACTAATAAGACTACTTTTAACGCTTGCCTGTTTTCTTAGTTTTTACCGTGCTCTGTGTCCTGCCTCTATGCCTTATGCCTCTTTTCAACGTGCCTGACCGATTTCCGAGGTGTCTCTCTCGAGACTGAAAATTAGTCCAACCCAACCCAAGCTAACATTTCGTCACAAGTGATAGCGCGCGCTAAACCCAAATTTAAATTTTAGCAACAGATAATAGTCAAGTAGGGTTGATATGTAATGTCATATGTTTTTAATTTGCCGTTTCGAGAAAACAAGAAGTTAATACATATTATCAATGAAGTGAAAAAAGATGTGAAGTTGCAGACGTTGTGGAAATGCTCAAACGTGATGGCTATTGACCGAATGGGTTATACGGATCACGGTCCAACACATGTCAAAATTGTTGCTAACTCAGCGCTGAGACTCCTGAGAATCTTGGTTGAGAGAAAAGTTGTGCCTAGCATTGTCAAGCATTATGACATGAAAAACGAAGATGCTGAAGTGGTGGTGGTTCTTGGTTCAATATTTCATGATTTGGGGATGACAGTCATAAGAGCTGGACACGAAGTATACGGCACATTATTGGCATTAGAATTCATTGAGAAATACTTGCAACCGATTTACTCTGAACAAGAATGCACAATTATTTGTTCCGAAGTGTTGCACATCATAGTTAGTCATGAACAGCCGAATAACCCATTGACTTTGGAAGCGGGTATCGTGCGAGTTGCTGACGCTTTAGACATGGAAGAGGGAAGGGCAAGAATTCCATTTCAAGCAGGAAAAGTGGATATTCACTCTGTTTCTGCACTTTCAATCGAGAAAGTGGAGATTCAAGAGGGTGAGAAAAAACCAATAAGAATAAAAATAACAATGTCCAACTCCGCAGGCGTATTTCAGATAGATGAACTGTTGAAACCAAGAATTGAAAATTCGGGGATTCAGGATTATATTTATGTTGTGGCAGAAATAACTGGAGAAAGAGAGAGGAAGATAATAGAAAAATTTGAACTCTAATCATTGGTATGCAGAATGAAAAGAAATGTCCGTTTTCGCAACCAAAAACCAAAACAAAAAAAGTGAATTAAATGACATATAGGCGAAGTAATAGAAAATCCCGAAAGATTCATCGAAGACACTCTAAAAAGAAAGAAAGTTAGATAGATTTCTTCAAGATTTCCTTTCTTTTCTTAGCTGCATACCCTTTTCTTTCTTCAACGCATTATAGCCTCCATGTTGCTTTCTAGCGCGCGCGAGCGCTAAATTTAATCCCAAACCCAAACCTATAATACCGACACCAATTTGCTGATACCTGAGAAAGAATGAATGGACGAGAAGCTTGTTGCGCCTTGTGGCACGCGCGCGCTTGATTTTGCAGAGTCGCTTTGAGCATCAAACTTATAACATTGAACTTCCCATCACTTGCCCTCGGGTGCACTCGCAAATGAGACAAAAACACAATCTTGTTCTCTACGTTGATAATGAATTGGTTGAAAAGTCGCG
>CAZDZM010000001.1:67772-70691 GCA_964509945.1 uncultured Candidatus Bathyarchaeia archaeon | reverse complement strand
ACCTGAACCCTGTGGTCCATGATTGCGCCTCGGTATTCACGGGAAACGACTTCGCCCTTGACTACGTTTTCACGAAAGTTGGGTTTTGATTCATAGATACCTACTTCGTTATGTCTTATGATGATTAGCGACAAATTCTTAGGAAAATCTTCCAGTTCATATCTGCATATGAGCTCTGTATCCATATCTGGCACTTTTATTGTCGCTGCACTTTTAGTTTCATCAAGTTCTATCAATTGTGCCTTAAGCATGTTGGCTCTTCCTATGAAGTCTGCAACAAACAAATTGACTGGAGCTTCATAGATTTCGTAGGGTTTGCCGTCCTGCATCATCTTCCCTTCTTTCATGACTATAACACGGTCAGATATGACGAAGGCTTCTTCCTGGTCGTGCGTTACATAAATTGCAGTGATTCCTATCCGTTTTAGAAGGTTCTGAAGCTCTCCTCTCATTCTTTCGCGGACCTTCAAGTCTAAGTTGCTTAGCGGCTCGTCTAAAAGTAATACGCTGGGCTCGTAGGCAAGGTTTCTTGCAAGCGCTACCCTCTGTTGTTGTCCTCCGCTAAGTTGGGAGGGGTATCTTTGTTCGAGACCAGACAAACCCACGAGCTCCAATGAGGATTGAACCCTTTTGCTTATCTCTTGTTTGGATAACTTCCTACCTTCTAGTCCATAAGCTACGTTCTTGTAAACTGTCATGTGGGGCCATAGTGCATAGCTTTGAAAAACTAAACCAAGATGTCGCTTCTCAGGGGACACAAATATCTTTTTACTCGGAGAAGTTACCACTTCTCCGTCAAGAAAAATTTCACCTTCATCGATATCTTCTAAGCCCGCAACTGAGCGCATGACTGTAGTTTTTCCGCATCCACTTGGGCCCAATAATGATATTACTTCGCCTTCTTTTACTGTAAATGAAAAGTGGTCTACGGCCACGAGCTTTCCGAACTTCTTAACTTCATCTTTTACTTCTATTTTATCCATCAAACATTCACCCTATTTTAATGGAGTAGATGTTTTAGCTTTTTCGGTAATTCTCTTAAGTGATAAGCGCGGGACAATTCGGGAATTGCCAGCGTTACCATTATCAGCAAGCAAAGAAGTACGGACGCTGCGGCTACGGTGTTCAGGGCCATGGCGTGTTGAGAGTAAAGCTGCAGAAGAAGCGTAGTGAGTACTATGGCTTGAGATGTTGACAATATGACGATGGCGCCGAGTTCTCTGAGAGAATTTATGAAGGTGTATAGGAAACTGTTGATTAAACCTCCCTTCATTAAAGGCAACACTATTCTAAAGAAAGTTCTCCCCCAAGATGCACCAGCAACTCTTGAAGATTCTTCGAGTTCATCCGCTAGCTGTATTAGACTGCCAGAAACAATTCTAACGCAGTAAGGAAGTCTGACAAAGATTAACGCAAGCACCAGAGGCCATATCGTTCCATAGATTACTTTTGACACTCCTGGAAGTAGCAGGAACATCCAGAAAAGGGATAAGCCGTAGACGATTCCTGGAAAGGCCAATGGTATGCTGCTAATCATCTCGGTGAAACGAGCACCTTTAACTTTACTCTTCAGCGAAGAATATGAGAGGATCATTGCTATTAGGGTTCCGAGTAAGCCAGCAACTAAGCCTAGTACAATTGCGTTGCTTATGGCTTGATAGAATAATGGCAAGTTAACCGCTTTCACGTAGTTCTCAAGGGTGAAAAATAATTCCACTTTACCTCCGCCCGCTGACAAGAAAGGAGTAAAAGACATCAAAACCAGGGTGCCAAAGGGAAGTATAAAAGCGAAAAACATTACGATGAAGCATACGGCAAAAGCTACGTACTTCCATTTGCGGAGTGTATGCACAGTCTGGTATGGAGCTTTTCCCGTTACCACCACAAACTTGTAGGTTTGACGAGTTAAGTAAATGTATATGCTAACAGCAACGACCGTTATTACGATATAGATTATGCTGAGGAGCGCGGCAGTTATGTATCTCGGGGGTAAACTCTCGTAGATCCAGAAATAAACCTCTGTTGCCAAGGTGTCAATACCAACTGGGTGACCTAACATAAATGGATAATCAAAGTTTTCTAGACCTATTATTGTGAGCAACATGAAGGCTGAAAGTATCGCTGGCAAGAGAATTGGTAATGTCACTTTTCTAAGCGTATTTAGTACGCCTTTGCCTGCAACTCTTGACGCTTCTTCTAGTGCAGGATTCATAGATTTTACTGCTGGTTCTATAGTTAAAAATACTAATGGCACTCCTCCCACGCCTAATGAGAATATCATACCAGCCATGGAGTATATGTTAAAGATAGGCCCTACTCCGAAAAGTTGCTTAAGGGCAATGTTGGCTAGCCCAATGTTAGGGCTGAATAGATATATCCATGCAAATGACTTCACGACAAAAGGCATTGTTAATGGTAGCAAAGGCAGAAGTCGAAACATACCCTTTCCAGGAACATCTGTTCGTGCAATAATCCATGCATACGCAGTTGCTAGCACGGTTGCCAAGACAGATCCTCCAAGCGCATATATTGCAGTATTAAGGAGAAGAGAACCAGTAGTTGGAGAAGAAATTATTTCTAGAAAAGTTTGTCCAGCGGATCGACCGCCAAACCCGAAGAAAGTGCTTCCGTATACAAGATAAAGCACGGGAATTGTGAAAATAACGAGAAAAAGAAAGGAGAATATTAAAGGTATTCTTGAACCTTTCATAGCGCTACCCGAATATGGCCTTGAATTTGTCGCTCCACTTTGATGGGTTTATGTAGTAGTCTGGGTTGTTGGAGGCAACTCCTTCTATTGACGTTACTTCTGGCGGCACCACACCCGCCAGTATGGTACCTGCGGCTATGGGTATATGCATAGGTATTCTGCCTGTGTTAGCAATTGAATATTGTCCAGCAGCAGATATCCACCACATA
>CAZDZM010000001.1:62380-67672 GCA_964509945.1 uncultured Candidatus Bathyarchaeia archaeon | reverse complement strand
GCCTCACCCATTATTGGATAGAGGTGAGCAAAAAGCGAACCTCCGACATTAAGCCCTTTAGGATCGTCTACGGCGAGCTTGCCTTTCCATTTGGGATCAGCAAGATCTTCCCAGGTCTTTGGAACATCTGCTGGAGCAACGATGTCAGTATTGTAGATTACTATTATCGGCAATTGAAAACCTGGTCCCCATTTGTTCTCTGGATCGTAAGTGCCTGTAGTGTAATTCATCAGACTGATCATTGGATTCGTCCAGACTTCTGCAACGCCACCCTGCAACGCTGGCATAAAGCTCCCCAGAGTGCAGAACATTACGTCTGCCTGAACGTTTCCTGCTTGATATTCAGCTAATGATTTGCTTGAACACTCAGCTGGAGAAAAGCCCACGTACTCGAGTTTACCTTTAGCCCAAGGATATTGCGCTTCAAAAGCAGGTATAACCTTTGCAACGAAATCAGGAGTATCCATGACTCCGTAGATTGTCAATTTGCCTTCTTTTTGGGCCTTCTCCTCCAACGTCACAGCTTCGGGTGCTGGTACTTCGATTGGTCGCAGCCATCCGTAGGCAGCTACAGCCGCTAGAATTACTACGAGAACAACCATGGCAATTAAAACTGTGCTTACTCCTCTCTTCATATTGACCACAACAGATAACTTTGACCCTGAAAGTTTATATGTTTTTCCAAACTGCGCTATTGCTTTCTTATAATTTATCATCGCAAATCACAGCAAAAAAGATATCAATAAGGCAGTACGTGCTCAGCGCCAATCCGGTGTAGCTTCGCCAGAGGTCACTGGTTCCTTGAGTTTTAGTTTCCATTTCCCATTTTTAGCCTTTTTTAAGCAATCTCTGCAAATGCAATATCTTTTCATGTATTTCCTTTTATTAGAGTCAGAATAATGTTTTAGTGATTCGTAGAAGTTCTTATCATGTATGGGAATGATTTTGGTACAAACTATGCACTCGACGACTCCTTCATACGGTATTATAGTGCAGTTCTCGCATGGTTTTGGTTTTGTTAGGTATCTTCCGCAAGAAAAACAGGATTCAGTTTTATACTTGGCCAACTACATTACCTCCCTTTTTGAAATTAATATCTAGAGTGCCCCCACATCTTTTCATGTATTCCCATAAACGGCTTGACACCGGCCAACTCAACCATTTTTTCAGCCTCTTCTTGAGCTTTTTCCAAGATTTCCGCCTCATTAACCGTCTTGACTTTTCGATTTTCCATCAAAATCTTTCCATCAACCAAAACCGTGTCCACATCATGCCCTGATGCCTCGAAAACCAGTCTATGCCACTCCGTCCATATGGGAACCAGATGCGGTTTAAACATGTCTACAAGAATAATATCTGCTTTCCTACCTGGTTCAATGGACCCTATAAGCTTATCCATTCCAAATGCTTTGGCGCCGTCTATGGTTACCGTTTCTAGGAGTTTCCCAGTAGGCATAACCCATGGGTCTTTGAAGTGAACCATTTGGAGCCACTGGGCACCCCTCATAACCATGAACTGATCAAAAGGAGGATTAGTAGTAGCTGCCGGTGCGTCTGATCCAAGAGAAACTGTGACGCCTGCATCAATAAGCTCTGGAACTGGACAGCGCTGGCCAACCGCGTTGATCGCATATGGACAGTGAGACGGCTTAGCCCCAGTTTCCTTCAAAATGCGAATCTCTTCTTTAGTCATGCCAACGCAGTGGGCGAGAATTACATTGGGACCGAGAATTCCTAGTGTTTCATGGGCAAATTTTATGACCCCTGGCGCTGATGAGTGCGAATGTATTCCAGTATTGTAGCTTTTCGCAAGATCCTTCCACTTCTGAGCTTTCTCGCGCAAACTGGGAATATCTTCTTTTTTTAGCTTGTCGAAGATTGGTGATATACATATGTCATCTCCGGGACAGGCCCAAACCTGAATTCGCCCATCAGCTTTACCATGCCATCTACGCATGACTTCTTCAACAATGCCGTAATAATCGTTATAGTAGACAGTATGCTCATATTCCATTCCTCTTTTCCGATCTGGAAAAACTGTTCGCGTAGGATGAACACTGGGTCCAACGGTGATAACGCTCCTAATCCCAACTTCCGCATGCGCTTTAGCAAATAGGCTCGGAGAATCGGGATCATCACTTCTGCGATGCATCATAGCCATTCCACATGTTGTTCCAAACTTCAGTTTCTCCAGAGCACAAAGCATCCCTTCCCAATAGAGAGCATCAGCGCTTTCTGAACGATAAAGATGATCTGTGAGGCCATCATGCACAGGCTCATGCAAACCAACAGTCTTGTGTAGTTCATCAGCATGAGCGTGTGTATCTATCAAACCAGGCATAATGACTTTTCTCCTAGCGTCTATAACTTGATCTGCACTGTGTTTTTTCTTCAGCTCCTCAGTCTTCCCTACATCAACAATCAAGTCATTCTGAATAGCAACCGCACCGTCATAGATTGTTCTGCGATGCCCATCCATGGTTAGAATTGTTCCATTTTCTATTAGGATATCAACCATAAACTTTATTCTCCTCGTTTCAATTTTGAAAACTTGCGTCCTTTTAAAAATTTCCTATACTCTTTCTCACAGGTGTTCTTGCTTCAACTTTCGTTAAAAAATTCCTAGGTCAAAATGCTTAATATGAAGCGGCTGCTCTAAAGATCTATTCTAAGTTCAGGTGCGCCTTTAGAGAATCAAATCAATCCTACTTAGGTTTGAGATCAAATGAAAAAGAGCACGTAGACTCTGAGAACAGGTGGATAAAATGGAGCGACAACTCGTTATTGACATAGATAAATGTACTGGCTGTAGAATGTGTGAAATGGCGTGTTCATTAGAGAAAGAGGGAGAATGCGGCAGGATTTATTCTAGAATTAAAGTAATAAAAATGGAAAACGGAACAGATGTGCCTATTGTATGTTTACAGTGCGAGGACGCCATGTGTGAAAACGTTTGCCCAGCGCATGCAATTTCAAAAAACACAAACGGCATAATCGTGATAGATCACAAATTATGCATAGGCTGCAAGGTATGTCTTTCCTTATGCCCTGTTGGCGCAATTTCCCTTGACCCAAAATGCAAAGTTATCAAGTGCGACCTGTGCAGCGGTGAACCAAAATGTGTGACGTTTTGCCAACCAAAAGCTCTAACGTTCACTAGAAAACATAAGGTGGACACTACCAAGAGAAGAAGCTTGGCTGAAAAAATATACTTGTATGAGCATAGAAGGCGGTTGGTCAGGGAGAAACTTAAAGTTTGAAAAGGGATGCTTATGGTAAAAGCGTTCGGCTGGAACAATAATAGAGTCATAGTTGACCTAAAATGTGGAAAAGTTGTGAAACAGCCTCTCCCACAAGATTTGGTTTACAAGTTCATTGGCGGCAGGGGGGCTAATTCTAAAGCGCTGTTTGACCTTATAAAGCCGGGAACAGATCCCTTAGGACCCGACAACGCACTTGTATTTGGTCTTGGACCATTAACTGGAACATTAGTTCCCGGTTCAGGCCGCTTTACGGTAAGCGCCCTTTCGCCTTTAACCATAGTTGGAGAAGATAATCCTTGTTTCGGAGACTCCAATTCTGGCGGGTTTTTCGGTCCAGAATTGAAGTTTGCAGGATACGATCAACTAATTATTCTTGGAAGAGCCAAAAACCCTGTTTATCTATGGGTTGACGATGGAAACGTCAAAATTCAAAAAGCTGAACATTTTTGGGGAATGAATACCCTAGAGACTGACGAGGCCATAAAGGATGAAGTTGGCGACCCTGACGTTCAGACAGCATGCGTTGGCCCTGCTGCGGAACGACTGTGCAGAATGGCATGCATTATTAGCGGTGGGAAAATTTCGAAAGGGGCAGCATCAAAATGTGGCATAGGCGCAGTAATGGGTTCAAAAAATCTTAAGGCAGTAGCTGTGAGAGGAACAGGCAGCGTGAAAGTGGCTAGGCCTAAAGAACTAGAGAAAACCGTGGAAGAAGCGATAAACGCTCTTTACAGCGACCCTTCATCAGTCACATATTCCATAGATGGCACGGCATCACTTGTCAGCGTTCACCAAGCTCTTGGAAGATTATCAACAAGAAACTACCAAGAAACCCAATTTGAAGGATGGAAAGACATTTCTGCTGAAACGCTTCACGAAAAATATTGGACTAAATCTAAAGCATGCTTCAGTTGCCCCTTACATTGCCGTCACATCTACTCGGTAAAACATGGACCATACTCGACACAAGGAGAAGGACCGGAATACGTTACGTTGGCAAGTTTCGGATCAAAATGTGGAAACAGAAACTTAGAATCAATTCTTTACGCAAACACGTTGTGTAATAAATTGGGTTTAGACATACAAGGCATCGGTACAACAATTTCTTGGGCCATGGAATGTTGGCAGAGAGGCACCCTCAAGAAAGAAGATACAGACGGAATGATCCTCGAATGGGGAAACCAAGATGTAATAATAGAGTTAATCGAAAAAATCGCATACAGAAAAGGATTCGGAAATCTTCTGGCCGAAGGGGCTTATCGTGCAGCAAAAAAGCTGGGAAGAGGCTCAGAAAAATACGTAATGCACGCAAAAGGGCAAGATCCCGCCATAACAGATCCTAGGGCAGCCAAAGCATGGGGATTAGCCTATGCTGTGGCCAGTCGGGGAGGAGATCATTTGAGGGCATTGCCCACAGCTGAAACTTTCTTCTCACCAGAGGAAGCAGAAAAACTATTTGGGATAAAAGAAGCTGTGGAAAACTTTGGAGTTAAGGGCAAGGGTCGACTGGTTAAGTGGTGCGAAGAACAAAGGGCTGTTGCAGATTCACTGGAAATGTGCAAATTCGTAGTGAGAACAATCCTAATGCCTCCAGGGTGGATGACGAAGTTTTTCAATGCTGTTACCGGTCTAAATTTCACAAAGAAACAGATGATGAAAGCTGGCGAATCCATTATCAACGTTGAAAGAGCCTTCAATGTTAGGCAAGGACTTACTAAAAGAGATGACACATTGTCTGAAAGGTTTTTAAGAGAACCCATTCCTACTGGACCGGCTAGAGGAGAAGTGGTAAGCCTAGAGCCCATGCTTAATGAGTATTACATAGCTAGAGGATGGAATGTGAAAACTGGCGTCCCAACCAGAAAAAAACTGGAAGGATTAGGCCTTAAAAAAATTGCGGATGACCTTGAAAAACTCAAGCCAAGGCAAAATGAGTGATGGTATTGGATAGAAAGCTGGTAATAGTAGGAGGAGGCGTGGCGGGACTTACAGCTGCTCTTAGCGCTAGAGAAAAAAATGCAGAGGCTAA
>CAZDZM010000001.1:0-62280 GCA_964509945.1 uncultured Candidatus Bathyarchaeia archaeon | reverse complement strand
GCGTGGCGGGACTTACAGCTGCTCTTAGCGCTAGAGAAAAAAATGCAGAGGCTAAAATAACAATTCTGTCAAAAGAAACTTATCCGCCTTATAGCAGGCCATATTTACCCTACGTTATTCGCGAAACATTGTCTTGCCCTGAAGAAATTGCAATATGCTCTCCTCAATTTCTTGAAGACAAGAAGATACGTTTACTACGGGGTCTTGAAGTCTATAGCATAGACAACCGGAAAAGAATGATAAAAGCCCGCGAATTGAACACGAGCAAAATAAGGCACTTTGATTATCATGCTTTAATCTTAGCAACTGGCGGCCAGGATATTGTCCCACAAATAAAGGGAACGGAACTAAATAATGTCTTTACGTTTCGGACATTCGACGACGCGCTAAAAATATCTCAGAAAGTAAAGTTGAACAAGAGCGCAATTGTTGTTGGTGCAGGACCTATTGCCCTTTCAGTAGCTGAAGCACTAGTTAAGCGCGGTGTGAAGACTAAGATCGTTATTCGTTCTCGTGCGCTTAGAACGCTAATCGAACCTGATCTCTCAAGGGATTTGCAAAGAAGGATTAAAGAAGCAGGTGTCGAAGCCTTAACAAGCGCTGAAATTGAAGAAATTGGCGGTTCAAGAAGCGTTGAATACGTAAAGATTTTCGATAAAAAAATTCCAGCATCCATGTTAATATTTGCGACAGGAGTCCGACCATCCATTGAGCTGGCTAAAGAGACCGAAACAAAGTTAGGAGAGTATGGAATTAAAGTGGATGAACATTTGCGCACTTCTAACCCAGAAATATACGCGGCTGGAGATTGTATAGAGGCAACTGATTCCATAACAAAAAAGCACACTTACTTCCCAATTGGGAGCGTAGCTGCGGAAGCAGGAAGAATCGCAGGTGTAAATGCTGTAGGAGGGGACGAGAGAAGTGACGGTTTTCTCAGGGTTCAAGGGGACAGACTTTTCGGAGTGGACGTGACAAGTATTGGCCACAGCTCTGCTACGGCAAATGATATAGGAATCAAAGCCAATGTGATAGACATAAAACTCGCATCACTCATGAGAAACTCGTATTGTTTTGGTGAAAAGTATCGAGTTAAAGCGAAAATAGTCACGGATGAAAAGGAGAGAATTATCGGAGCCCAAACATTGGGAGAAAGATTTGCGGCACATGATCGCTATGTTCTATTTCGAGCCATCAAAGAAAAAATGGGATTGTACGAGTTTTTAGATTTCTCTACTAAAGTCTAACAATATTGCCACGTGGACGTAGAATAAACTTTCAGTCCACTTCTTTCAATTATTTCTTCCGCTGTCTTTTGAGCCTTCTTCAGAACCTCGCTTTCGTTTACCGTTTTGAGTTTACGATTTTGCATGATGATCCTGCCGTCGATAATGACCGTGTTTGCGCAATCGCCAGAAGCTGAATGAACAAGATTTGAGACGGGATTGTTAAGAGGAACCATTTCCGGCCGTTTAATGTCGAATAAAACAACATCAGCTTGCTTTCCAACAGCGAGGGCTCCGACTTTTTCTTCTGATAACAAGGCTTTTGCTCCGTTGATGGTAAGCAGTTCTAACAGTGTTTCTGGCGGAAATAGAGTTGCGTCAAGTCTAAAATCTCGGTGGGCAGTAGCCATTTGTGCAACGCGAAGCATGTCCATGAAGTTTGATTCTGCTGCACTATCATGTCCCAATGCAACGGTTATTCCCTTTTCCATCATTTCTACAAATTTTCCTACTTTAAATGTGCCGTAGCCGCCTGCGGTGCCAGCCGTAGGGCAGTGGCATACTTTTACATCGTGTTTTCTAACCAGCGCAATTTCCTCTTTGGTTAACCAATTTGCATGAACTATTAGTAGGTTTGGACCCAAGACCCCTGTTTGTTCGTATCGTTTTATCGGAGTTTTGCCCATGAACACTTCCTTGTGTCTATTGACAGAATCAAGGTTCGAGGATACGTGCGACTCTATTCCTACCCCATATTTATCAGCTAACTTTTTAACAGCACTACACAGATTGTTTGAAACCATACGCTCAGTGCGCAAAGAGAACCATGCGCGAATTCGGCCATTTGCTATGCCATTGTACTTCTTTACGAAATCTTCACCTGACTTAATCGCCTCATCCGTTGTTTCCTTCATGGCTTCAGGTATGGGTCTAGCCCTTGAAGACAAATCAACAAGGGATCTTGCCAAGACTGCTCTTATGCCTATTTTCTCTGCAGCTTTGACAACCCATTCCATATGATATCCGCCTGGGTCCGCAATGCAGGTTGTTCCATTTTTTATTGCTTCAACAAAGCATGCCAAGGCAGATATGTAGGCGTCTTCAGGTTTCATATTAGATTCAAATGGATATAGACGATCATGAATCCATGTTGGTAGGAAAACGTTATCGGCCAGTCCTCTAGCCAATTGCTGTGTCGTGTGACAGTGGCAGTTTATGAGCCCAGGGCTAACTATCATGTTGCTCGCATCAATGACCAGGTCAGCAGATGCATACTCTTTTTCTAAAGCTTCATTTTTTCCGATAGCAACTATCTTATCATTGCCTATGAATACTGCGCCGTCTTTGATGATTCGCCTATTTTCATCCATCGTTATAACGAATTTCGCTTTTCTAATCAACAAATTTGCCAAGGTTAATCAATCCTCCTGCTAACTTTTTTCTGAGTAGAAACCGTGTATCTCCAAATCATGGGCAACATCTGTGAGATCTAACTCTTTGAGCTTCGTCTTAATCGGAACTCCAGTCTTGACGTCCCAACCATGCAACGTATAGTACTCATCTAACATGACATCATATTTCTTTTTGTTAAGTACGCAGCCCTTGTGGGGACCATATTTGTAGGGCTCTTCAAACTCCCGCCATGGAGGATAATCATCTTTCCTTCTAGCGCCTTCTCTGACTATGAAGGCACGTTCTACGTTGTAAGCCCTTTCAGCTGCCTTAAGCAATGTGCCACTGTCCACATTGATGCCAGTTGCCGTTGAAAACAATTTAGCCATTAGATCTGCATCGAGAAAATGGACTGACAGCCAAGGACTGAAAAACTTGCAGAAGCCCAACATGTCGGCTAGTGCTGCATTGTGTTCATAGAATATTACTCCCGCGGCTTTCCCCTCATATGAAAGCGGGTCTGGATTAAAGCCGAACTCTTTGGCTTCCTTTGGGTTCATATCACGTTCGGCATGGTAAGCACTTCTTAGATGATCTGAACCCCTTGTCGATACCGATTGTGCTAGTGCGTGACCAACAACAGATCTTAGAGGTTCATGTTGCTCTAAATTTTTCATAGTCAAAACATACTTTTCTGCGGCCTTTCCTATCTTCTTAGCGGCTCTCACTTCTCCCTCAGCCAAAATATTTCCGAAACCTTCACGTTTCGAAATCATTTCAATAAGCCTTATCACAGCACCCCCGTCTCCCCATTCTAAAGGAAAACCAACATCTTTCTCAGAGATTATGCCACGTTCATATAGCTCCATCGCAAAACTTATGATGCGGCCCGCCGAGTCACAATCCAAACCAAATCTGTCTGATAATTGAGAAGCCTTAAGCGCTTTAAGAAGATCAGCATTTGCTGGACTAGAACCGAACGAAGCAAAATGTTCATACTCAGGTCCTTCACCACTCAGGCCTTTATAAGGTCCATCTTTAACGATGTAGAAGGGTGTACAATTTACTGGACAGGCGAAACACCCGCGCATCTTAACCTTGTACTTTTCATGGAAGATCTTTGGATCTAGCTTCTCTGTTTCTTCCCAGTAGCCAGACTGCTGGTGTTTTGTAGCTTGCATAGACGCGTCACTATGAGTAAACCATAAGACGCCATAAGTTCCTCCACAAGGGGACTTAGCTCCTAAAGTATACTTTAAATCTTCAACTCTCTCGCGAGCCTTTTTAACGCATTCCATAAACCCTTCAGGATCAGCTATCTTGACTCCTCCGGTACCTCGGACAGCGATTGCTTTCAAGTTTTTAGAGCCCATCACTGCTCCTGTTCCTGTTCGTCCCGCAGCATGTTTAAGCCCAGTTCTGACATTCGCCATGCGAACAAGGTTTTCGCCAGCTTGACCTATACAAGCCACTTGAACTTCTTCATCATCAACCTCTTCCCTTATCGTTGTCTGCGTTTCCCACGTATCCATACCCCAAAGGTGCTCAGCATCTTCTATTTCAACATCGCCATCTTGAATGCACAAGTAAACTGGGCGCGTAGCTTTGCCCCAGATTACTATGTGATCAAACCCGGCATACTTCAGCTCTGAAGCCCAATGTCCACCAGAGCTAGAGTCGCCTAGAAAGCCTAAAGGAGACTTTGTTGTGACATTAAATCTGCCTGATCCTGGAACAAGCGTACCTGCAAGAGGACCTACGCCGAAAATGATACGGTTACCAGGATCAAATGGATCGATTTCAGCCTTGTTCTCATCGTACAAAATCTTCGTGCTAATGCCCCTTCCACCGATAAACTTGATCCTAAGCTCTTCACACAGTGGTTGTTTTTCAATTTTTTTCTCTGAAAGGTTCACTTTAAGAATTTTTCCTGCCCAACCATACATTAATCTATCCCTTCAACCGCCAGATGTGGGGAGAGTCAATATTACGGAGTCGCCGTATGAGATTTTTGTATTCAATTTGTCCGCAAGCTGATTTACCGAACGCCCGTTAACAAGAACTAAAACGTGCGGCTTAATCTCTTTTGCCCTAGAATTAAAAATCTCTTTTTCGAGGGAAGGACCGTGTCTTTCAACAAGTTTGGTCAAAAGTTCTTTCAAAGTGGTTCCATCCGGTACAAGTAAAGTCTCTTCTCTTCTGCCTGCTACAATGGCGAAGCTTGCGAGATACCTAACTGACACTTTGATCAATACAACGTCAACCTTAAGCTTCAGAGTAGGAATTTGTCATGAATGCCGTTTATAAACATCTCGGAGTTAGTATAGATTACTCATTTTAAACAAAAGTTTCATTGGTAACTCCGCGAAAATGGCATTATCTTTTTTGAAAAAAATATAGAAAGGTTTTTTAGAGGAAAGGGAAAAGCTGCATGCATGGAAAAGATTTTAGTCATCGATGCCGAGAAATGTGCTGGTTGCCGAACTTGCGAAGCAACCTGCAGCTTTCATCATGAAAAGGAATTCAATCCATCCAAGTCTAGAATTCGCATTTTAAAATGGGAAGAAGCAGGTTTGGACTTACCGACAGTCTGCTTACAATGTGACATTCCACTTTGCGAAAAAGCTTGTCCCGTGAAGGCTCTGTCACGAGAAACAGAAACTGGTGCTATACTAATAGATTATGATGCTTGCATAGGCTGTAAAATGTGTGTTATGGCGTGCCCATTTGGAGGCGTTTCCATGGACATGGCAAAGAGAAAGCCGATAAAATGTGACCTTTGCGGAGGAAAACCTGCATGCGCAGAATTTTGCCCTACAGGAGCCATTACATACATGAACGCCACAAAAGCCAATTTGAGAAAACGGCGAACTTCGATAGAGAAACTGAGTGAGCTTGTGCGGAAAGGTTAGATGTAAAAGTAATGATGCCATTTACTTTCGCCCTCGCTGCAGCCTGTTGCTACGGCATAAGTAAAGTTTTCATTAGAAAAGCCCAAGACGTTGATTCACATGTAAGCGTTCTTTATACTCTTCTTGCAGCGCCTCCGATCTTGTTGTTCTTAGCCATAGTTAGTGGCGATTTACTTACAACATATAATTTTGACTTGTACACGATGATCAATCTCGCGTTGGCTGGCATCTTTCACTTAGCCATAGGCAGGACATTCGCTTATTCAAGTATAAGACTTATCGGGGCGGCTAGAGCAAGTCAATTAACTAGCACGCAGATCATTTTTGCAGCTATGTTAAGCGTTGCATTGCTAAAAGAAAACATGAGCTGGACATTAGGCGTGGGTACCCTCGCAATATTCTTCGGCGAAGTTCTAGTATCCTTCAGCAATCCGCAGGCTCATGGAAAGAATTTAGTTCTTAAACAGAAGTTTCGGAGAGGAGTTGCTGTTGGTTTGATTGGAGGTTTTATATGGGGATCTTCTCAGCTATTCGCGAAGGAAGGTTCACGTGGTTTAGGATCTTCCATAATGGCCAGTTTCTTCTCATACCTAGTCGCAATTTTCATTCAAGCGAGTATTGCTGTTTACTTCTCTAGAGATAAACTGAAGATCAAAAGAGCAGAGGCGAAATATTTGCTGAGCGCAGGAACGATATCAACATTGGCTTTGCTTGCCCAATATACCGCTCTGCGCTTAGAACAAGTGGTTTTTGTGACGCCCATTGTGAACACAAGTCCCCTTATTACATTGTTGATATCATATTTTTTGATGCAAAAGAGTGAACTGATCAACAGAAAGGTTCTTTTTGGGGCCGTCGCAATAGTGCTTGGGGCAACACTTGTAGCACTCTAGCTTGATGTCAACATGCCAAAACTGGAGCATTACTCGTAAGTTTTATCTCTCTCAATGTATTGATTTACAACTTGTGTGAAATCTATGCCAAAAATAATTGTTGTTGGAGGAGGCTGGTCAGGCTGTGGAGCAGCATTGGCCGCGGCTAAAGCCGGCGCTGAGGGTGTGCTAATAGAAAGAACTGACATGCTTCTTGGCACAGGTTTGGTTGGTGGAATCTTCAGAAACAACGGCAGATTCACGGCTGCTGAAGAAGCTATCGCCATGGGAGGCGGCGAACTTTTCAATCTTATGGATTCGATGGCTAGACACAAGCACGTTGATTTTCCAGGACACAAACATGCAAGTCTGTATGACGTGTTTAATATCGAACCAGAAGTGGAGAAGCTTTTGGCAGACCTCGGAGTCAAAGTTATGCTCAGGGCAAGAGTCGTCAACGTTAAGATGAAAGATAAGAGAATAGAGTCCATAATTTTGGAGAACAAAACGGCAGTTGAAGGCGACTACTTTGTGGACTGCACTGGAACGGCGGCAGTTCCAGCCAACTGCATTAAATATGGCAATGGATGCGCCATGTGTATCCTCAGATGTCACACGTTCAAGCCGAGAGTCAGCATAACGGAGAAAGCAGGTGTTAAAGAGTGGGCCGGCAAAAAAGCAGATGGAACCCTTGGGGCCATGAGCGGATCGTGCAAGCTCATGAAAGAATCGCTTTCCGACAAAGTTCGAAAAGAACTTGATGAGAAAGGTACCTCGGTCGTACCTTTGCCACAAAAGCTTGTCAAACAGGAGAAACTAAAGAAGAAAGCATGCGTGCAGTACGCACTGCACGAGTTTGCAGAGAACATAGTTTTGCTGGACACCGGCCCAGCCAAGCTAATGGCTTCCTTCTTCCCCCTAGAAGAGCTTAGAACGGTGCCTGGCTTTGAACACACAAGATACGAGGATCCGATTGCAGGAGGAATCGGCAACTCTATAAGATTCATGGCCATGGCTCCAAAGGACAATACGTTAAAGGTTCAAGGCATCGAAAACTTATTCTGCGGAGGAGAAAAGGCTGGACCACATGTAGGACACACCGAGGCTATAGTCACCGGACTTTTGGCAGGGCACAACGCTGTGAGAACCGCTCTTGGAATGAAGTGCATTGAAATATCAACGCAAACGGCAATAGGAGACTTCATCTCCTTCGTGAACAGAGAAACCCAAACGGAAGAGGGCCAGAAAAATCGTTACACGTTCTCCGGCGGCCTCTATTTCGAAAGAATGAAGAAGCTGGGACTATATTCGACAAACATTGAAGAGATAAAAGAGCGAGTAAAAAAGGCGGGCCTAACTGATTTTTTCTCAAAGAAACTGAGATAGTTAAAAGTAGCAGTGCTTCGAGGCTATGCTAGACCCAGCTCCTGCCACTTTCTATCAACAAGTTCTTGGATTTTCGCGATTTCTTCATCAGTCAAGTGCCTGAAACGCCTTTGCAAAGTCAAATATTCTTTCACAGGCTTTCTCTTGGCAACTTTAATGGTTACGCTCAGTTTTCCATTCTCTATCTCATACAATACCCAAGAGCCCGTCTGCACTGCAAGTCTTGCCATTTCTATGGTTTTATCTTCAGGAAAACCCCAACCTTGGGCGCATGGACAGTGTATGTGAATGTACCTTGGCCCCTTTATTTCGGCGGCTTTTTTGATCTTCTTGACAAGATCAGCAGGATAGGCGATTGATGCCGTAGCAACATATGGTATGCCATGAGCCGCCATGATTGCAGGCATGTCTTTCTTCAATCTCAAAGGAAGGTGTGTTTCACCTCGTTTAATGCTTCCAACAGGGGTAGTTGTGGTAGCAGCAAAAAGCGTGGTGGTTCCGCTTCTCTGGTTTCCAGTGTTCATGTAGGCTTCGTTATCGTAGCATATATAAATGAAATCATGTCCACGTTCGACGGCACCAGAAAGGGTTTGAAGACCAATATCCGCTGTTCCTCCGTCACCAGCAATGGCAACAAGCGTTATTCCCTCTCTTTTTCCAAGGGCCTTTAAACCTGCATCCATGCCTGACACAACGGCGCCACCTGTTTCGAAAGCCGTGTGCAATGATGGAACGGTGAGTGGATATTCTCCCCGCGGAAAAACTCCCCCGCCCATTATTGATACTTCCATGCAGCTGGTAGCAACATGAACTATTATGTTCCTACCCAACGCGTTCAAGGCATGCCTTAGAGCAACGATCGCACCGCAGCCTGGACATGCTCTATGGCCAGAAACTAAAACTGGTTCCTCACAAACAGAGACCATAGACTCAACCTCCAACCAAAGTTTTATTCAACCCTATCCAGTCAATTTCAGTTTCCACTTTTCCCGTGTCAGCCGTTTTCTTTGCTTTTTCAAACACTGTCATTATATCCTTCGGCGTTACATCTCTTCCTCCCATACCAGTGATGAAATTGAGCAAAGTAGGCTTTTGAGGCGTGTTGCACAAAGCTGCCGCAACATCAGAATAGACCGGCGCGCCAATTCCGTAGGAGATCGCTCTGCTCATAACCGCTAGAACCTTTGACTCAGATGCAACATTTAAAACGTCCTCTCTCGGAAATGGCCTATAAGACCTAATCTTCATAATACCGACACGCCATCCTCTTTCTCTTCTCACTCTGTCAGCTACTTCTCTAGCTGTGCTTACCATCGTGCCCATGGCTGCAAGAATAATTTCAGCATCATCGCATCGATATGCTTCTACTAAACCATATTGTCTACCGAACTTCTCAGCGAACTCTTCATCAACTTTCCTTATGACTTCTTTAGCTTTCTCTTGAGCCTCAAATTTTTTATAGTCAAACTCCATCGTGTAAGCTGGAGGGCACCCGCCTCCGGCTGCTGCGGGCTTGTTTATATCCATAAGAGTGTTGTAATCGGCATCAGGTTTATAAGGTGGCAAAAATTCTCGAACGGTTTCTCGATCAGGAACTTCCACAGCCTCTGAAGTATGCGAGAGAATGAAGCCGTCTAAACACACCATGACGGGCAATAGGACTTCTTTGCTTTCTGCTATTTTGAATGCCTGAATCACTGTGTCAAGGGCTTCTTGACAGCTTTCCACGTAGATTTGAAGCCAGCCGGAATCTCGTTCACCCATTGCATCGCTGTGATCACACCACATGCCCAAAGGCTGGGACAGTTGACGGTTTGTAACTGCCATGACTATTGGAAGCCTTAGGCCAGCGGCAACATAATTCAGTTCATGCATCAGCGCAAGTCCTTGAGAACAAGTTGCAGTGAAGACTCGAGCTCCAACTGAAGATGCGCCTATACACGCGCTCATTGCTCCGAATTCACTTTCCGCCTGGACAAATTCGGCATTCAATTCACTGTTTGCAATAGATTCTGAAAGATACTCTACAATTGAAGTCTGTGGCGTAATGGGGTAGGCGCTTACTACGTTCACTTCTGAGAGCTTAACCCCCTCAGCCACCGCTTTGTTTCCAGACATCAACTTCAGCTTGTGCATGTGTCCTGAACCTCCATAACTATCTGAATGGCTTTCTGTGGACATTCGTTCGCACATATGCCACAACCCTTGCAGTAATCAAGGTTGATTTCGAACTGGCCGTCCTGCAATTGTTTAATTGCTATGTCTGGACAGAAAATTGCGCAAAGCCCACATTTTGTGCACTTACTATGATCAATAATGGGCTTCTGCATTCGCCATGCGCCTGATTTGAAAGCCAGCGACCCGCCTGGATTTCGTATTACGGGATTCGTCGGAAAGTTTTCCTTTGTCCAATAAGGTTTAGACATGATCATTCACCTAACCTTTTACCGATTTGTACGCCTCTTCAATAGCATAAATGTTCTTCTCTGCCAGAGTCTTTGAAAATCGATCTCTCACAGCCTCAAACAGAGATTCTAGTTTTACTTCAGCAGTTGCAGCCGCAAAGGCGCCGAGGACTGTTGTGTTCAGTATCGGGCGCCCCAAAATTTTCACGGCAATGCTTGTAGCATCCACAGTATAAACCTTGCCTTTTGCAACTAGCTTTTCTGCCTTAGCTCGCTCCGGCGTGTACTGGGTGTTTATTATTACGGCACCTTCAAGTTTCAGCCCGCTTGTCACATCTTGAAGTTGGCAAATCGTCGGATCTAGAACTATCACATAGTCCGGTTCGTAGATTTGGCATCTAAGCCTTATGGGCTTGTTGTCTATCCGCGTGAACGCTACGATGGGCGCGCCTCTTCGCTCGGGTCCAAAAGTGGGAAACGACTGTCCATAATTCCCTTCTTTCATAGCTGCGTCGGCCAAGATTTCTGAACCTACGACCGCCCCTTGACCTCCGCGTCCATGAAATCTTATTTCTTTCATCCAGTCACTCTCATCTGTCTTTAGCTTTCAAAACTGCCACTATTAAACTCTTCCAAGAAAATAATTCGAATTGAAAGATATAAAAAAAAGTCAAATAAACATTTGGTTTATAGCTTGTCAACAGCTAGTTTGATGTGTTCTAACCCTTCTTGGATGTTTTCTATTGAGGCAGCGTATGACATTCTTATGTAGCCTTCTCCGTTTTCCCCGAAAGCTATGCCAGGTGTCGTGACCACTTTTGCCTCATTTAGAAAGAGTTCTGAGAGTTCCATTGATGGTTTCCGAAGTTTCTTCGCATCAACGAACGCGTAGAAGGCTCCTTTCGGTTTAGCAACAGAAAAACCTTCGATTTTGTTTAGGCCATCTATGATGACTTCTCTTCTTTTTTCGAACTCTCTTAACATTTTTTGCAGCGGCTCTTGCGGTCCCCTTAAGGCTGCTGCAGCGCCTTTTTGTGCGAACGTCGTGCCGGAAGACACGGCGCTTTGTTGCATCTTGACCATAGCAGAAGTAATTGCTTTGCTGGCAACGGCGTAGCCGACGCGCCATCCCGTCATCGCGTAAGCTTTTGAAAAGCCATTTACGGTTATTACTCGATCAGGGTCCCTTGATAATGCGGCGATGCTATAATGTTTTTGTTTGTCATAGGTTATTTTCTCGTATATTTCGTCTGAAATAACCTGCAAGTCATGTTTGACTGCTAATTCGTCAATTGCCTGTAGGTCGTCCTTGGTCATAACTGATCCAGTCGGGTTACACGGAGAGTTTATGATCACCATTTTACTTTTAGACGTGAGCCTCTTTTCTAAATCCTCTTGATCTAGTCTAAACTCATTTTCTTTTTTTAGCGGAACTAGAACCGGTTTCCCTTCTGCCATCTGGATACAGTTCTTGTAAGTGTAATAGCCTGGATCGGTTATCAAAACCTCGTCTCCTGCTTCGATTGTGCACATCACCGCCAAGTAGGCTGCTTCTTGTGATCCCACAGTTACGCAGATTTGTGTTGCAGGGTCTACTTCGAGATTATTTTCTTTTTCGAGTTTTTCAGCTAAGGCTTCCCTGAGCTCTAATATTCCTGCGTTTGGAGCGTAATGAGTGTGGCCTTCGTCAAGTGCTCGTTTGGCGGCATCTTTTATATGTTGCGGGGTGTCAAAGTCAGGTTCACCTAGTTCAAAATGGATTAGTTTTTCTCCTTTGCGCTCTAATGCTTTAGCTTTTTCGAACATTACTCTTCCTAGAAACGGCTGAACCGCTTGAACTCTATTAGCTATTAATTGTTTCAATTCTCATCCTCCCAATTGAACACTAATTCTCTTATGTTGAAATGGCTTTAAAGGTTGCTTTTGTCAGTTAAGTTGTCTCTTCATCCAGCAAACTTGTTCACCGGACATCTGGGTATCTCGCCCTTGATTAGTCTAACTGACTCTTCAGCAACAGTCATTTGAAGACGTTTCATAGCCTCAACAGAAAAGCCCGCTACATGTGCGGCGACTATAGCGTTATCGAATTTTAGTAAGGGATTATTCGGCTCAGGAGGTTCTTTTTGGAAGACGTCAAGGCCTACACCAGCCATGCGTTTTTCACCGAGAGCCTTAATTAATGCATGCTCATCAACAACTGGTCCGCGCGCCACATTCACAAGATATGCTGTTGGTTTTAGCAACCCTATTTCTCTTTCGCCTATCAATCCGCATGTTTCATCCGTTAAAGCGCAGCAAACCACGACAAAATCTGAGGTTCTCATTAACGTGTCCAAGTCAACGAAAGCTACTCCCCATTTTTCGGCTCTTTCCTTTGATGGATAGTGAGTAAACGACAACACTTTCATCCCAAAGGCTTTTCCCAGATTGGCAATGTGCGTCCCAACCTGTCCAAGACCTACAATGCCTAGAGTTTTCCCCCAAAGCTCGTTTCCGATCAGCTCCCAACGTAGCCACTTGCCAGCTTTTACACTCATGTTTTGCTGAGGAATCCGACGAGCAACACTAAGCATCAAGCCAACAGCAAATTCGGCGACAGATATCGAGTTGACTCCAGGCGTGTTGACCACGTAAACTCTCTTCTCCGTCGCAGCAGCGACATCGATGTGGTCGTAACCTACCCCATAGGCCACTATCCCTTTCAATTTCTCAGCAGCAAAGATTGCATTTCTAGAGATGTACCGTATACCCGAAATGACTACGACCGCGTCCTTCATATCCCTTATTAAGTCAGCTTCAGCATCCCCTACCGCGTAAATAACTTCTCCTGCGCTATGCAACAGTTCCATGGATTCTTCGCACATAGGCCGCCGATCCGCAAAAAGGATTTTATTTTTCATGCTATAATTTCCTCGATTCTTAATAAATGGCGATTTTTATTAGTGTTTCGCAATGTTTCTTGTAAGTAAGCAGTGGTTTTAGCAATCAATAGAGACACGCCGTCTTGGAAAAAGAGAATCATAAAAATTACGTTGGCAAACGCAAATTCTTAAATAGCCTCATCAACCTAATGCACACCCAAAAGTTATGATGGGTGTAAAATGAAGACAAAAGCAGGATCAAGGGCACACTTCTGGTCAGGAAATGAAGCATGCGTCGAAGCAGCCATAGTTGCGGGATGCCGATTCTTCGCCGGATACCCGATAACACCTTCTAGTGAAATACCCGAACGCCTTTCCGAACGTCTGCCACGGGTAGGCGGCATATTCATGCAGATGGAGGATGAGTTAGCCTCCATAGGCGCAGTCATGGGTGCAAGTTGGGCAGGATGGAAATCAATGACAGCCACCTCTGGGCCAGGATTCAGCTTAATGCAGGAAACCATCGGCTGGGGATTCATGACCGAAACGCCGTGCGTGGTTGTTGATGTTCAAAGGGTTGGACCCGGCACTGGGCAGGCGACTCGAGGTGCACAGGGAGATGTCATGCAGGCTCGGTGGGGAACACATGGTGATTACGCAGCCATCGCGGTCTCACCTAATTCTTCTCAAGAAATGTTTGAACTAACTATAAGAGCCTTCAACCTTTCTGAGAAATACCGCACTCCAGTGATTCTCCTGGCGGATGAAGCTATAGCTCACGTTAGAGAGCAAATAGTAGTCCCACCGCTAGAAAGCATAGAAATAATCAGTCGCAAGAAGCCAAAGGCAGAGGACAGAGCCTTCTTCGGTTCAGAAGAAGTTGCGCCAATGCCCTCAATAGGCGAAGGATTTAACGTTGCCGTCACAGCTTCAACCCACGACGAGTATGGAGTCAGATTTACGCAAGATGCAAATGTTCACAGAAGGATTATTGAGAAACTTAACGCAAAGATAAACAGCCATGCAAATGATATCGTTGAAGTAGAAAACTATAAGGTTGACGATTGCAAGGTCGGCATAGTGTCTTTCGGCTGTACATCCAGGGCAGTTTATGAAGCTGTTGAACGTGCTGAAGCTGAGGGAGTAAAAGTCGGATTTGTCCGCTTGAAGACAATCTGGCCTTTCCCAGAGAAAGCAGTCAGGAGACTTGCTGATTCTGCCAAGAGAATAATCGTTGCTGAAATGAATTTGGGACAAGTCAAGCGTGAAGTGGAAAGAGTCGCTTGCAGTTTAGAGGTAGTACCCTTGAATAAGATTGGAGCCGGAGAATTGATCACTCCTGAAGAAGTTTACGCGAAAATCTCTGGAGGAGACAGTTAAAATGGCTGAAGCATTCTCGTCCCGAAAATACATGCGAGACTTGAAATATCCCTTCTGTGCAGGTTGTGGACTCTTCTCAATAAGCGACACTTTTCTAAGAGCCGTGCATGAGTTGGGCCACGAAGACCTGAGCAAATTCTGTTTCACCAGCGGCATAGGTTGCTCTTCATGGATACCTTCACCTTATTATATGGCTGACTCGGTTCACACCCTCCATGGAAGAAGCATCCCACCTGCAACCAGCATAAAACTCATACATCCCGAACTCAATGTGGTAGTCTTCGGAGGAGACGGCGACATAGTCGGGATAGGTTTAAGCCACTTCGTCCATGCAGCAAGAAGGAACGCTGACATCCTCGTCGTGATGGGCAACAACATGGTTTACGGAATGACAGGCGGTCAAGTAGCGCCAACAACACCATTCAACACGTACACAACAACCACCCCGTACGGAAGCTTTGAGCATCCCCTAGACGCTACGCGGCTAGCAGTCGCTGCTGGAGCTGCATATTCAGCACGATGGACTACAGCACACTTAGGCGAATTGAAAGCGTCATTCAAGAAAGCGTTACAAATTCAGGGATTCAGGTTCATCGAAGTTGTGACCCATTGCCCAACAGCCTACGGCAGGAGAGCCGGCTTCAAAGACATCGGAGAAATGCTCAAATACTTCAGAGAAAACGCCGTTACTGTCCAACAAGCTGAAACAATGAGCCATGAAGAGCTTGAAAGAAAAATAATAGTCGGAGAGTTTGTTTCAAAAAAACGTGCGACACTAGTTGAAGCGGTCTACTCGAAGATTAAGGAGGCAGAGGAAAATGCAGAACAAGACAGAGATTAGAATAGGTGGAAGCGGCGGACAGGGTGTAGTCCTGGCAGCCCAAATACTGGGAAAAGCCGCAGTTCTGGATGGGAAAAATGCGCTGCAAACACAAGCATATGGAGCTGAAGCAAGGGGAAGCCTTGCCAAAAGTGAAGTCATAATCTCAGACGGCAGAATAGGTTTTCCGGCAGTCAGAAAACCCGATGTCCTCATGGTTATGACCCAAGAAGCACTGGACAAATTGCTGAAGGATTTGAAAGAAACTGGAATCTTGATAGTCGATAGTACTAATGTAACCGCAATACCCGATACAAAGGCAAAAGTTTTCAAGATTCCGATAACAGAAACAGCCAAGAAAACATTTGGAGAAGCGATTTACGCAAACATGGTCATGCTAGGAGTTTTCACAAAAATAACCAAACTGGTCTCGGTTGAATCAATAGAAAAAACGATACAAGAAAACGTTTCCGCAAGGACGGTTGAAACCAACATCAACGCCTTCAGAAAAGGCCTGCAACTCTGATTGCCCTTTTTCAGAATCTATACGGTTTTTAGAATTCGTCTAGTTCAAACTGAAAAGATAAAGAATAGTTTGACTAGACAATAAGTATTATAGAGAAAGCAAACGAGAGAATAAACCGGTGACAGCCAGTTGACCTACCAAGTAAAATGTTCAGCTTGCGACGAGCTCTCAAACAGTCTGCTCGATTTCAGATGCTCTTCATGCAACGAACCATTGGAAGTACAACTTCACCCTGATTTTAAGATTGCAGAGATTCGCAAGAATGACTACTCCATTTGGCGTTACGAGAGGTTCTTTCCATATGTAGAGAAAACCAACAAAGTGACTCTCGGAGAAGGATGGACGCCACTGGTAAAATTTTCTAGCAACGTATATTTTAAGCTTGAGAGTCTGAATCCAACAGGTTCCTTCAAGGACAGAGGGTCGGCAGTGCTCGTTTCTGCCCTTCATGCGTTGATAAAGAAAGAAAGAGGTTACATTTCTGAGGATTCTTCTGGCAACGCCGGCGCATCCATTGCTGCTTACTCTGCTCGTGCTGGTTTAAGAACGAAAGTATACGTTCCTAAGACCGTTTCTGGCCCCAAGTTCAATCAGATTCAGTCTTATGGTGCAGAGATCGTCAAGGTTTCAGGCAGTCGAAGCACGGTTGCAGAGGAGGCTCAGAAGCAAGAAAAAGGAAAATTCTATGTTGGTCATATACTGCATCCACTGTTTCGCGATGGCATAAGAACCCTTGCCTATGAGATAGCTGAACAGTTTAATTGGCAAATTCCTCATCGCATTTATTTGCCTGTTTCTGCAGGCACTCTGCTCTTAGGTGTAATTGAGGGGTCTAAACACTTGTTCGAATCCAAAATTGTTGGGTCAATGCCAAAAATAGTGGCTTGTCAAACACAGCAAGTTTCACCGCTCTATCACAAATTTAAAGGTATAGCTTACAATCCGCCGAACAGCGTGACATCTATTGCTGATGCTTTGGTGAGTACAAATCCTCCGTTGCTTGAGCTTATGCAAAAGCGATTACAAGAAGCAGGTGGCGATGTAGGTGTTGTTGAAGAGAGCGAAATACTTCATGCTTTCAAGGATCTCGCAAGCAAAGGGTTTTTTGTTGAACCAAGTTCAGCTGTAGCTTATGCAACGTACAAGAAGCAACTAAATGAGAAGGAAGCGAAAAACAAAGATAAGACAATTATAATCTTAACCGGAACAGGCTTAAAAACATCACTTAAGCCAGTTGAAAAATAAAATTTTGACTCATCAACCTAACTTTATCATTCTACTATTAGAAAAACTTATATGTTAATTATGTTTTTCTGTTGTGGCACTAGAAGGGGGTATTTGATTTGGCATCAGCACAAGCTGGTGGTGTGCCAGTTCTAGTATTAAAGGAAGGTTCCAGCCGATCTCGAGGCAGGGAAGCACAGCGTGCAAATATAGCTGCTGCAAAAATAGTGGCTGAAACCGTGAAGAGTTCATTAGGGCCTAAAGGCATGGATAAAATGCTTGTTGATAGCTTCGGCGATGTAACAATAACAAGCGATGGCCGCACTATTTTGGATGAAATGGACATTCAGCATCCTGTAGCTAAGATGTTGGTTGAGGTTGCAAAAACGCAGGACAATGAGGCAGGTGATGGAACAACAACAGCCGTTATAATATCTGGAGAGCTCCTAAGCAAAGCTGAAGAGTTAATCGATAAGAATATTCATCCAACCATAGTAATCGACGGATACAAGAAAGCCTCAGAGAAAGCGCTGGAAACCTTGGAGAAAATGGCGATACCTGTGGACTTGAAATCCCAAGAATATCTGAAGAAAACGGCGATGACATCCATGGCAAGCAAACTTGTAGCTGAATACAAAGAGTATTTGGCAGATTTGGCGGTAAAGGCAATGTTTGAAGTCTCGGAAAAAGAAGGTGACCAGTACAAGGCGGACGTGGACGATGTTAAAGTTGAAAAGAAGACTGGCGAATCACTGAGAGACACGAAGTTGATAAATGGCATAGTTTTAGATAAAGAAGTCGTGCATTCTGGAATGCCTAAACGCATAGAAAAAGCAAAAATAGCTTTAATTGACGCTTCCTTGGAAATTGAGAAAACGGAATTTGACGCTAAAATTAACATCGAAAGCCCTGATCAGATGGAAGCCTTCCTCAAGGAAGAAGAAGCTATGCTTAAAGACATGGTTGACAGACTTATCGCGGCAGGAGCAAACATTGTAATATGCCAAAAGGGCATTGATGACATGGCGCAACATTTCCTTGCAAGAAAAGGAATCCTTGCGGTTCGAAGAGTTAAAAAGTCAGACATGGAGAAACTAGCGAAAGCAACTGGTGGAAAAGTAGTAACCAAACTGGATGACATCAGCCCAACGGACCTAGGTTACGCCACCCTTGTTGAAGAGCGCAAAATAGGCGATGACAAGATGACTTTCATAGAAGGCTGCAAGCATCCTCGCGCGGTTACGATCTTAATTAGAGGAGGAACAGAGCGCATAGTGTCTGAAGCTGAGCGTTCAATTCATGACGCCCTATGCGTAGTTAAGGACGTCATTGAAGAGCCAAAAGTGTTAGCTGGAGGCGGCGCTCCGGAACTTGATGTCTCACGGGCACTCAAGAAATACGCAGAAACCTTACCTGGAAGAGAGCAGCTTGCAGTGAAAAGTTATTCAGACGCTCTTGAAAGCGTTTCAGTGACTCTGGCAGAGAACGCTGGCTTAGATCCCATCGACATATTGTCAGAGCTAAGAGCAAGGCATGAGAAAGGCGAAACATGGGCTGGAATAGAAGTGAATGAGGGAAAAGTCCAAGACATGACAAAAATGAGTGTCTTCGAACCGTTAACTGTTAAAAAGCAAATAATTAAATCAGCGACCGAGGCAGCTTCAATGATCCTCAAAATCGACGATATAATAGCTTCTGGAAAAATGAAAGCTCCCCCGACACCTCCAGGAGGAGTCCCTCCAGGTGGAGGATACCCAGGCGCTGGGGAGTATTAGAATACGTCTGAAAAAGTTTCCGTAGGTCCTCCAAAAATCACTCGTTTCGAAAAAGCAAGAGTAGTGGGAGCTAGAGCGCTCCAAATTTCTATGGGTGCCCCAATACTCATCGAAGTTTCTGAGAGCTATTCAAGTCCAATTGATATAGCATTAGGAGAACTTGAAGCAGGCATTTTGCCCATGACCATTAGGCGAACGTTGCCAAATGGAACCTACCAAGACATTCCTTTGAAATGGCTTTTGAAGGAAAGTTAAGAAACTTTTAACCTTTCTTCAGTTTTTCTTTTGCCTCTTCAAGAGTTTTCCGAATTCTTTCCCAGTGGGCACCTTGCCAGTAAATCTGCTCACATTTTGGACACTCCCAAAAATCATTGTAATGGACAAAAGTGTTTTTCTTAACTTTGCTGGCCACATTTTCTTTTTGTGTCCATTGTATTCTTGCGTTGCATTTTGGGCACCTAGAGATTTTTAAGTCTACTTCCAACGAAATATCAAAACGTCTTGCAAGTTCTGCCAGCCTTTCTGCCTCTGTTTTTCCCTCCAAATAAAAAGCGACTATTCCTTTGGCTGTTGCCTGTTGATAAAGTTCCAAATCTCTTGTAACCAGAACACGCCGCTCCTTTTGGGCTATGCTACATAGTTGTGCGTCGTCCAACTTGCTTGAGTAGGTAACGTTTTGCCCCAACATTCGGAGCCAGCGTGTCAATTTCCCAAGCATTCCGTCCGCAATGAATTTCAAAGTTTATTTTCTCCAATTACTTTTCCGGTTCCCGATTTCGCAACGATTTCATCATCGTCCATGATTAATTGTCCGTTTACGAAAGTTTTCACAGCTTTCCCTATCGTGTTCCATCCATCAAAGGGAGAATATTTCGCCTTTGAATAAAACTTTGAAGCGTCAATCTTGAATTTCTTGTTTAAATCTATAACAACCAAATCTGCATGGTTACCTTCTTTAAGATAGCCTCTACCTTTCAAGTTGAAAATGTCTGCGGGTTTCTCTGCCAAAAGTCGAACGACATGAGTTATTGACAGCTTGGCTTTTTTCACCATTGCCAATAACAGAGGAAGCGTTGTTTCTAAGCCGGGTATGCCAACCTTAACGTCCCAAACATTGCTCGATGACTTCTCCTCCAAAGCGTGGGGCGCGTGATCTGAAACCAAAATGTCAATGTCGCCGTTAAAAACGCCATTCCAGAGAGCTTCAACTTGGTGTTTTGCGCGAATCGGCGGCATCGTTAACGCCAAAGTTCCGCACCGCTTGAAATCATCAACCGATAAGAATAGATGGTGGGGTGTTACTTCACAAGTTATCGTCATGTTGGATTTTTTCGCATCAGTTATTGCTTTCAGACCATTCGAAGTGCTCACATGGCAAAAATGTATATGTGCACTGGTTTGTTTGGATATAGCAAGCACGCGTTCAATTGCTCTAACTTCAGATGCTTCAGAGTGCACCTCAAGAAAAGCGTCCACATCGCTACTGAAAGTGCGCCTGAATTCTTCAGTCTTTTTCGATAACATCCTATCTTCTGCGTGAACAGCTACAGGTACTTTAAATTTGCTGGTTCCTCTGAAGGCGGTTTTCAAAGCTTGATCGTCATCGATGTTCAGTCCACCAACTTGGTCTGCCAAGAAAAGCTTGAAAGCCACAGCACCTTTAGCAACGATCTCCTTCGTTTCGCCTAATTCCTTTGGGAATTCAGAGAAGAATCCAACGTTAACCACGATTTTCTTTTCCGCAATTTTCATCCTGTTTCTCAAAGTCTCAGCGCTCATTGTCACTGGAGCGTTGTTAGGCATGTCTAAAACTGTTGTTATTCCCCCTACGGCCGCAGCGGCCGTTCCACTGTAAAAATCTTCTTTGTAAGATTTCCCCTCGTCTCGAAGGTGAACATGGGCATCTATCAAACCAGGCAAAACAAGAAGGTTTTTTAAATCAATTTTCTGATCCGTCTTAGGCATGTTTGTTTCTTTACCTATTTTGAAAATCCTGCCCTGATCAATGGCTATGCTACAACCCAGGATTTCTTGGCATATGTAAGCCTTCGCATTTTCCAGAACCAAATCTACAATCAATTTGAGCGCTCTCTTGCTACCGAATAACGTAGAGGGGAATGTTAATTAAAGTTTATTTATGCTAGAATTTTGAACTAGAAGAGACAAAAAGCAAAATTCAGAGCATTTCATGCTATCATTTTAAAAAAGTCTCTTTCAGTTATTATGCCTACGAGTTTTTGGCCTTCGACAACGGGTATGGCGCCTATGCCTTTGTCCCGCATTATTTTCGCTGCCTGACCAACATCCGCCGTTGGCTCAACGGTTACAATTTCCTTTGTCGCTATTTCATGTGCAGGCGTGTTTAAAACCTGTATTATGGTTCCAGACTGCAAATGTTTGAAAACGTGGCCCGAGCCAAAGAACCGTATAATGTCCATTGTAGTCACTATCCCTATCAGCGAACTGTCGGAAACTATTGGGAGTCGCCTAAACCCCTCGGCTATCATTGTCTTTTCTGCTTCAAAAATTGTAGTTTTCGGCAGCGCGGTCACTACTTTTTCGGACATAAGTTGCGCAACGCTTATTCCACTCACTCGGTCACCAAAAAAATTTGCAATGTCCCTTTCGGTTATTATTCCTCTTATTCTATTTCCGCAATCAACCACGGGCAAACCACCAATGTTCTTTCTCTTCATTAAGTCTATTGCTTCACTTATCTTTGCATTAGTTTCAATTGACACAACTTCTCTGGCCATAATGGATTTTACTGGTTGATTGATGGCCTTGAAAAAATTTCCACCATACTTCTGTTGAATTATTTTAAACTTTTCTCCGCCGCCAACATAATCAATTATGTCCGTGGCTGTTACGATGCCTTCCAAGGCTTTTGTTCCCGGATTTGCAATCGGTATTCGGCGGAACCCTTTTTTAACCATTATTTGAATTGCATCATAAATAGGCGTGGTCGAAGCCACTGTTGAAACCTGGCTTTTTGCGACATGCATAATTTCGCCTCCGCGTTTCTTTGAAGGTGGAGCCTTTAATGAGAGTGGCCCCTTATCCTTCAGTGTCCGCCTAAAAGTTTCTCGACTCAATCATGGCTCCCTCATTTAACAAGCAATCTGGCAATATCTTCTCGGTCAATTATTCCGACCAGTCTACCTTCTTCGTCCGTCACAGGCACCCTTCCTATGTTTTTGAAAACCATGGCCTTGGCGGCTCTGATTAGTTTTGTAGAAGACTTCACTGTTATCACTCCAGTCTTCATTATCGAAGAGATTTTCCTTGAAGCTCTAAAACGGCCCTTGGAAGACTCAAATGTCGGCAACAGGACTCCACTTTCAAGAAGGTCTTTCTGGGTGACTATTCCTACCAACTTATCCTTCTTTACAACTGGAAGCCCAGCAAAAGATCTAGTTTGCATCAATCGCCAAATGTTGTCAATCTCATCTTCAGGCGTGCAAGCTATCACGTTTGTGGACATTACTTCTGAAACGGGCTTAGCAAGTTTTTCCGGACTCGTCTTAATTACAGCCTCAATGAAGTTTTCTAGGCCTAAAACGCCTCGGTAGGATTTGTCTTCAAGCGAGTTTGTAACAGGAACGTACCATTCGTCCTGTCGAATCATTTCTTTAATAGCTGATGTGACCTCAGTCTCAATTGTCGCTACATACCTTGGATTCTCAATCACGCCTTCAACAGTAATTGGGGAAACAGATGAGGAAATAGCCATTATGCCGCTTCGAGAGACAACTCCCAAAAGTTTTTTGTATTCATCTGTTACCGGAAGAATTCGAAGTTTGAGGTCACGTATTAAAGCACGGGCTTTTGTGGCAGGTTCATCTTCATAAATAGACGGGTGTTTTTCATCCATTATCTCTTTTACACGCAATTGACCGCCTCTTATTCCTCGCTTTCCAGTTCAACTCGGCAGTCTTCGCATAAGTATTCTCCATTGATCTCTTTTAGATTTTCTGACCACCCTCTGCAACGGTCGCAGTGTCCAGTGAGAGGCGCTTCTTCTTCCTCTATTTCTTCAGCCTTATTTGCGCTTTCTATGCGTGCTTTTTCTTGTATGATTTCTATTAGTTCAGGCGTGACCCCTAAAATGTCTTTACTGGAGATTAAGCCAACCAGTTCGCCTTTATATACTACTCCTAATCTTCTCAGATTTAGCCTGCTCATTCTTCTGGCTGCTTCACTTATTGTTGCTTCTGGCTCTATCGTGACCAATGGAGAGGTCATGATTTTCTTTGCTTCTACAGAATCAGGTTTAACGTTCTTAGCCAGAACCCTCACAACAAGGTCTCTTTCTGTTATTATGCCCAAAGGTTTTCCTTCTTTGTTGGTGACTATTATTGAGCCCAAATCATTTTCATCCATAAGTTTGGCAACGTGATTTGTCGGCGCATCTTCTTCGATTGTCACTACTGGACTACTCATGATGTCCTTAACAAGCATTCTGGATCTCAATCCAATTTCAGACGTCGACCTCACCCCACTAGGAATAGCTTATGATTATTGCTTCAATCAAGTCAAGATAAAAATCGCAAATTTAAGACTTGTCATATTCCACGATTACGATAAATTCGAGGGAAACATGAAGTTTTATTAACATCAGTTTTGTAATCACATAGTCCAACGTGAGGAACAATTTGATGCTAAGAACAAACGCTGATAAACTGGTTAAAATTTCGGTTTGCGGTGAAATAGCTAGCCCAGTAATTGGAAGGTCCGTGTATAACGTTTCGGCTGAAGGATTTCCAGTGGTTTTGCCCGGTGCTGGAGGGATTACGTATAACATGAGGGTTGGAGATCCAGCGTGCGGTTGGGAAGCCGACCATGTGGAGCCTGGTGTTAGCGTGGAAAATAAAGAGAATGACCCACGCTATGGACAAGGTGCAAACGCAGCTTTTAACGTCCTCTCTTGCGTTGGAAATGAAGCAGTGGTTGCTAGCGGCGATGCAAAAGGTGCGAAAGGTGTTGTTACTGGAAAGCATGGCGGGATAGAGCATGTTTTGGTGGATTTTCAGATAGAAACGTTAGAAAAGCTTATGCTTGGTGATAAGGTGCTTGTAAAAGCTTTTGGGGTAGGTTTTAAGCTTCTAGATTTTCCAGATATAAAATTGATGAACATAGATCCCGGATTTTTCGAGGCCTTAGGCCCGCAAGTGAACGGTGACAAGCTGGAGGTTCCTGTAGCCCATATAATTCCCGCAGCCATTATGGGTTCAGGATTAGGAGCAAATCAGGCGTACTCAGGAGATTATGATATCCAGCTATTCGACGAAAAAGTTAGGGAACAGTATGGGCTTGACAATCTAAGACTTGGTGATTTAGTGGCCATAATTGATGCTGACCACTCCTTTGGACGTATTTATCGTCAAGGCGCGATTTCTGTTGGAATTGTCGTACACAGTAATTGTGTAACAGCCGGCCACGGTCCTGGCGTTACGACATTGATGACATCGCCTTCTGGCAAGATTGTTGCGAAAATTGACGTGAAAGCGAACATTGCATCCGTCTTGAAGTTAAGAACAGATATATAAATCAGAAAAATCACTATCTGGTAGTGAGAAGAGAAAAGAGGTTCAGTTTATTGCCATTTAAGCGAAAAAGTCGTGGAAGGTCGAAAGGCGGTAAAGGCAGTAGCGGCCCTGTTCAATGCGCTATGTGTGGACAGATTGTGCCGCGAGACAAGGCCAAGAAGTTCACGCGTAGGGTTTCCCTTGTTGATCCACAGTTGGCTAAGGAGCTGCGCCAGAAGGGCGCGTATCTGTCTTCTTGGGTTGACACGAAATACTATTGTATTTCTTGTGCGGTGCACCGAGGCATTGTAAAAGTCAGAGCTGAAGACGAGCGACGTACCCGACCTAGGAGAAGATTTTAGTTTCTCAGCTGTTTTTCTTTTGCTTTAGCTTTGTGTAAACATAAAATCCTCTCTGCAGAACCGTTAAGTTCGAGAGAATTGCAATCAGAATCATTCCGACGTCCAAGGCTTGAAACCAAAAAATTGTCATAATGCTTGCTGCCGCCAAAATAATCATGCGCTCTGCTCTTTCCGCTATACCGATAGATTCCATTTTTATTCCAGCTGCTTCTGCCCTAGCACGGCTGTAGCTTACGAGCAAAGAGCCAGTTAAGGCTATTAATCCCAATAAAACATCGCATAATCTGCCTATTATCATGCTAACATAAATCACAGCATCTGCATATCTGTCCAATAGTGAGTCGAGAAAGGCGCCGAATGATGTTTCCTGTTGATAAATTCTAGCGAGTACCCCGTCTAGGGCATCACAAAATCCCGATGCTAATAAGAGAACTGTGGCAAGCAGAAGGTGGAGAGAGCGATTTTGGCATATAGCATACAATAAAGCTGAAAGGAAAGCTAAAACTATACCTGCTGCGCTTAGCATATTAGGTGTTAATCTTAGTTTGTGGGCTCGTTCCGCTTCTGAAATAAGCATTTCCTGAATTTTTTTCTTTAGTTTTGCCAACATTGGGTTAACCCTCCATTTTGTGTTAGCAACTTTCATTCAAACTGAATCGTGCAAAGTCTGTCAAAGATGTTATTATTTCAGTGTTGCGCACTTAAAAGTTGATGGAAAACTTCTGTTGAAAATGTGATCCCGCTGATTCCCGCGCGCGCTATAGAGGCTTTGAAAAGAGGCGTAAACAGCATCTGATACTTTAAAAATGTCATTGTACTTATAAAGGAGAAGTTAAGATAATAACAAGCGGTAACGTTTTGTCGTTGGCAAGAGGGCAGACACGGCAACGTTACACAAAACAATCAATAAGTTAAAAAGGAGGATAGAAAATGGCGGAAAGTGCAGATGTTATCTTTGTTGGAAACAAGCCACCGATGAGCTATGTTCTAGCGATCATCACCAGCTTTTCCTCACACAACGCTAAAGAAATAGTATTAAAGGCTAGAGGCCAAGCAATAACTACAGCTGTCGATGTTGCAGAAATAACTCGAAGCCGCTTCATGAAAGACCTTAAAGTAAGCAACATAGCCATAGGAACAGCAGAGATGCCACCTCGAGAAGGCGAGAACAGATCAAGGATGGTTTCAACAATAGAGATAACGCTTTCAAAAGAGTAGGAAGGAAATAACTACAAAGAATAACATTGAAAAATGCCTCTTCTTTCTTTTATTTTAGGACATTATCAAAATTGTTCTAAGAACAAACTGCTCGAACTAGACCTGTTTTTGCAGTCGACAGAAACAGCTTTTTATTGCAAAGTTGATAGTTGATTTAGTGTTAGTTAGAGAGCTAAAACTAAAATACAAGGCAATAATCTACGTGAGGAGAATGTTGGATATTAAACTCATCCGTGAAGATCCAGAGTTTGTAAGGAACAATTTAATGAAAAGAGGAAATTCTGAAAATGTCAGGATGCTGGATGAGCTAATCGCACTTGATCAGAAATGGCGGCGACTTTTAACAAAACTGAACGAGCTTCGACACGAGAGAAGACTGGTAACAATGGAAATTGCAGCGTTGAAGAAGAAGGGAAGAGATGCAAGCGAAGAAGTTGCAAAAGCAAAAACTATCGACAGCGAAATCACCAATCTGGAAAAGCAGACAAACCAAAACGCAGAAAAAACACGAAATCATCTAATGCGACTGCCAAATCTTTTGCACGAGAGTGTGCCAACAGGCAAGGATGAAAACGATAACGTCGAAATAAGAACTTGGGGCAAGATACCAAAATTCAACTTTCCCGTTAAAGGTCACATAGACTTAGGCTTGAGCCTTGACATAATGGACATTGAAAGAGCAGGAAAAATTGCAGGATCCAGATTCTTTTACTTAAAACGTGATGGGGTACTGCTCGATATGGCTCTGATGAATTTTGCCCTGGAAGAAATGATTGAGAAGGGGTATTTGCCCATAGAACCCCCTTTTTTAATGAGACGAGAGGCGTATGAAGGGGTCACAGCCCTGAGCGACTTCGAAGACGTACTTTACAAAATTGAAAATGAAGACCTATACTTAATTGCCACTTCCGAACACCCCATCGCGGCGATGTTTATGAACGAAGTACTAAAGGCAGAAGACTTACCCTTGAAGCTTGCGGGTGTAAGTGCATGCTTCAGAAAGGAAGCTGGGGCCCACGGGAAAGACACTCGCGGAATCTTTCGAACACATCAATTTAACAAGATTGAACAATTTGTTTTTTGCCAACCTGAGGATTCGTGGAAGATAAATGAAGAGCTTATACGCAACGCTGAAGAACTCGTTCAAAAACTTAGACTACCGTATCGTGTCGTCAACGTGTGCACAGGCGACATTGGAACTGTGGCTGCCAAAAAATACGACATAGAAGCGTGGATGCCCGCTCAAGAAGCTTATAGAGAAATGATTTCATGCAGCAACTGCACGGACTATCAAGCCAGAAGATTAAACATTAAATACAGGGAAAAAGAAGGCGAACCGCCGAAGGGGTTCGTGCACACCTTAAATTCTACAGCCATAGCCACTGGTAGAGCAATCGTTGCAATACTGGAGAACTATCAGCAAGAAGACGGCTCTGTTGTCATACCGGAAGTTTTAAGAAAATACATGGGCAACATAAAGAAAATAGACCTGAAACGGTAAAACTTTTAATACTCTCATGAGAATTTTCAAGCCACATTTGGATGATAAAATTGTCTTCAAAAACAAAACGTGTAAGAGATAAATGGCGAAGCAAAACGTGGTATACGGTGTTGTCTCCGCCCTACTTTGGAAGTGTTGAGCTAGGAAACGTACCAGCGGAAGAGCCAGAAAAACTGGTTGGTAGAGTTATTGAATCAACTCTTTATGACATTACAAGCGATTTTTCCCATCAGTACTTGAAGATGTTTTTCCAAATAAGTCAGGTTGACGGCAAGACCACCCGCACAATTTTTAAAGGGCATGAATATTCACGGGATTACTTACGAAGTCTAGTGCGAAGGAGAACAACAAAAGTCGATGGATTGTTTAACGTAACTACAAGGGATGGATATAAGCTGCGAGTGGCTGTGTCCGCCCTTACGCTCTCAAGAATTAGGACATCGCAGGAAAAAGGCATTCGCGACATAATGGAGAAAATTATCAACGAAAAGGCTTCAACGCTGACACTTGATCAGTTTGCACAAGAGATGGTTCTCGGAAAAATAGCTTCTGACATATACAACGAAGCCAAAAAAGTAGCTCCACTTCGGCACGTAGGTATTAGAAAATCAAAGATGGTAGCCCAACTGACAGCACCAGCACACAAAATAGGGCAGACTTAGCTTTTCAAAAGGGTTTTCCCAAAATCATAGCCTTTCTTAAACGCTTCTAAATTTAACTCTTTAGTGCCTTTAGGTATATTTGCTTTGACTGATTCTTTGATAGCATCTTGATCCAATAAACGCGTAATTGCTGTGAAAGCGCCCAGCATGACAATGTTTGCAACTATTTTTCTTCCAAGCTCTTCAGCAATTTTTGTGGCAGGTACTCGGAAAATTTTAGCATCTTTCAAGTTCTTCTCATGGGGAATCATGTCAGGATCCAGAATCACTGTTCCGCCGGGTTTCACGCTTTCTGCATATTCATTATAGGCGTGCTGTGACATCAACACTAATATGTCAGGCTCGACAACCTTTGGAAAATCTATCTTTTCATCAGAGATGACAACCTCAGACTTGCACGCCCCACCCCGTGATTCTGGCCCATAAGACTGTGTTTGAACCGCATTTTTGGCGCTGTGTACACATGCTGCAGCAGCGGTTATAATTCCTGACTTGATTACCCCTTGTCCGCCAAAACCAGCAAACCTAATCTCTGTTCGCATGTCAATCACCACTCCACTCTCTTCTCGTTAATTTGAGCTATTTTTTCATGAAGTAACCTTTCGTAGCTAACTTTCTCCTTGTTTACAAATTCGCCCACAACTATTTTTTCCGAGGAGATTTCTGCTTTGGAGGGATCGGAGAAATTCTCCACCACCGAGGCTCTCCTAAACCATTCCATCATTTCCAGTCCGGTTCGCATTTTGTTACGTCGACCGAAGATTTCTGGGCAAGGTGAAACTACCTCGATGAAGCAGAAACCCTCTTTTTGCAACACTCTCTTAATGGATTGAGTTAATCTTCGTACATGCAAAGTTGTCCATCTGGCAACATAAGTTGCTCCGCACGCTGCTGCCAAATGAATCAAGTTAAACGGATGTTCAATGTTTCCATATGGAGTCGTGGTTGTCAATGATTCAAGCGGCGTTGTTGGACCTTGTTGCCCACCAGTCATTCCATAGTTGAAGTTGTTTGCGCAAATTACTTTGATTCCGATGTTTCTCCGTGCTGCATGCATGAAATGGTTTCCACCTATTGCAAAAAGATCGCCGTCGCCGCTTATGACCACAACTTCCAATTCTGGATTCGCGAGTTTCGCTCCAGTTGAGAAGGCGATTGCACGTCCATGAGTAGTGTGAAAGGAATCAGCGTTTGTATATCCAGCTATGCGCCCAATACATCCAATACCCGAAACAACTACCAACTTGTCCAAATCTATCTGCAAGTCATCTAAAGCATTAATGAAACAATTAAGTACAATGCCATTGCCGCATCCTGAACACCAAATATGAGGCATCATTGCCGATCGCAGATACTTTGAAAATGGGTGCACCAGCTCCCGATCCATTAAGTATTCCTCCTCATCAACTCAAGAATTTCCTGCGGGGTATGAGGATCTTCCCCTAATTTCGAAAGAAAAGCCACAGGCGTTTCTTTAGCTGCTCTTTCAACTTCTCTAACAATCTGCCCGCAGTTCATCTCTGGAACAACTATTGACTTTGCTTGCTTCGCTACCTCCGCAACATGCTTCTCAGCGAAAGGCCAAAGCGTAACTAACCGTAAAAGCCCAGCCTTTATTCCAAATTCCCTTGCTTTTCTCACCGCACTCAAAGCAGCTCTCGCAACTATTCCATACGCAACAACCACGACGTCCGCGTCTCCAAGCATTATTCCCTCAACTTTAATAATTCTATCTGCATTTTTGCTTATCTTTTCACATAGTCTCCTGACAAGCCTAGATTGAACTTCTGAGTCCTGGGTCTTTGGATATCCACGCTCATCATGCGTTAAGCCTGTGGCGTGAAAACGGTACCCTTCTCCAAAACAAGCCATCGGAGGAATTAAACTACCGTCTGGTGCAAATGGTTTGTATTTATCGGGCGCAATGTGCGGTTTTTCGCGGCTAACTATCTTTATCTTGGAAGCATGGGGTATAACGACTTTTTCCCACATATGTGCAACTATCTCATCTGCCATAACAAAAGCTGGAACTCTGTAAGTTTCAGATAAGTTGAACGCTTCAATCGCTAAGTCAAACATTTCTTGCACCGAAGAAGGCGCTAAGGCTATAATGCTATAGTCTCCATGAGAGCCCCATTTGACTTGCATCACATCCTGTTGCCCTGGCAATGTCGGCTGCCCTGTACTTGGTCCGCCACGCATAACGTCTACAATTACGCATGGAGTTTCCGTCATAACGGCCAATCCTATATTCTCTTGCATCAGACTGAAACCTGGTCCAGAAGTGGCGGTCATGGCCTTCAGACCAGCATAGGAAGCGCCTATTACAGCCGCTATGGATGCGATTTCATCTTCCATCTGAATGTAAATCCCCCCGAAATCAGGCATTCTCTCAGAGAGGTGCTCAGCGATTTCTGTGGCTGGCGTAATTGGGTAACCGGCAAAAAACCTGCAGCCAGCACATAATGCGCCTTCTGCACACGCGATGTCACCGCTCATAAAGTGGGCGCCACTAATTAACGCACGTCTTCCACTCATGCCTTAACATCCTCCTCAAGCGACTTTTCAACAACAAAAATTGCGAAATCTGGACAAACTGCAGTGCAAAAACTGCATATTACACATCCGCCTTCATTCACAACTTTTGGAGGGGGAACTCCTCGCGCGTTTATTTCTTGGGATTCTTCCAGAACTTTCTTGGGACAGAATTGAATGCAGAAACCGCAGCCTTTGCACTGGTCTTTAATTATGTGAATTTCTGCATTTGGCGGTTTCACCTTTTTGCTGTCAAGTGGTGGATGTTTAATTCTTTCAGGCATGGCTAACTTGCCTCCAAAGCCTTCTCAAAAACCTTCTTCGATTTTTCAATATCTTCTGAAGTAACTTTTTCCATTAGTGCCTCCATTTCACGGATTTTTGAAGCAAATCTTTCGCCTTCAGCTGCCGAAGCCCACAACAATTGCAACCTCTCATCGTCCAGTCCACTCTGTTTCATTTTTTTCCACATTTGCTCCATGCGCTTCTGCGTATGATAGTTTGCATTGATATAATGGCAGTCTCCCGGATGGCAACCCGCCACTATAACAGTTGCAGCCCCTCTTGCAAATGCTCTTTGAACGAATTTGGGAGCCACACGCCCAGAGCACATAGTTCTGATTATGCGCACTTTTGGTGGATACTGCATTCTACTAATCCCTGCAAAGTCTGCACCAGCGTAAGCGCACCAGTTGCAACAGAAAGCAACAATTTTCTTTTCCGGTTCGTGCTCTGTAACAGCGTCTATCTGAGCTATGATTTGCTCGTCTGTAAAGTGGCTTTGAGTTAACGCACCAAACGGACACTCAGCTGAACATGTTCCGCATCCGCCACACGCAGCCTCTATAACTTCAACTCGTTTCAATTCTTTGTTGAGCGTTATAGCATTGTATGGACAAACTTTAACACAGAGCCCACACAACTTGCACTTGTCAGCAAAATAAATCGGAGTGATAGCTTCAACTGTCACGTTTCCTTTTGCCATTAAAATACCTGCACGCGCTGCCGCTGCACTTGCTTGTGTCACACTGTCCTTAATGTCTTTAGGTCCCTCAGCGCAGCCAGCAAAAAATATTCCTCCGGTAGCTGCGTCCACAGGTCTAAGTTTCGGATGCGCCTCCATGAAGAACCCGTCTTGTGTCCGTGAAAGCGTTAACAGGCGTTGTATGATTTCGCTATCTTTCCTTGGTTCCAAGCCTATTGAGAGAATTACCATATCAGCATTTACGTTATACAGTTCTCTTTTCAGAGTGTTTTCTCCGAAAAGCCACAAATTACGAGTTTTTCTATCCTCAAATATCTCAGACGGAAGCCCGCGAATGAAGATGACGCCTTCTTTTCGCGCGCGTTTATAGAGGTCCTCGAAGCCCTTTCCATAGGCACGTATGTCAACATAGAAAACGTAAATTTCGGTTTCCGGCCAATGTTCCTTGATTAACAGGCTATCTTTTATTGTGTTCATGCAACAGACATTGCTACAGTACAGTCTCCCGCTTTTGTCAGAGCGGGAACCAACACATTGAACAAACGCCACACGCTTTGGAATTTGCATGTCGCTAGGTCTAATGAGGCGCCCACCAGAAGGTCCACCGGCATTGATTAGTCTTTCAAATTCAAGTGAAGTAAGAACGTTTGAGTATTTGCCGTATCCATAGTTTGGCAAAGTAGACGGGTCAAATACGTCTGCGCCTGTTGCTACGATTATTGTACCCACGTCAAGTTCAACCGTTTCAGGTTTCATTTCAAAGTTTACAGCTTCTCTTTCGCATGTCTTGATGCATTTGTCGCAAACTATTACGCCGTCTTTGTTGAGGCAGATGTTCATGTCGATTATGTATGTTGATGGGACTGCTTGTGCAAAAGGTGTATAAATAGCATGTCTTGACACTAAACCAACATCAAACTCGTTTGGGGCAATTATTGGACAGACTTTGGGACACTCGCCACAAGCCGAACAATCTTTAGTAACGTAACGCGGTTTCTTCAGCACCTTAACACAGAAGTTGCCGATATAACCTTTAACTTCAGTAACTTCACTGTTGGTCATCAACTCAATGTTGTGATGATGCCCAGCGTCGGACATTTTAGGTGCAAGAATACAGATTGAGCAGTCCATTGTTGGGAAGGTCTTGTCTATTCTTGCCATCATCCCGCCAATGCTAGGTTCTTTCTCAACCAGATACACCTTATGGCCTGTGTCGGCAAGGTCTAGAGCGGCTTGAACCCCAGCAACTCCGCCACCTATGACTAAGGCTTTACGGGTTACAGGCACTTCAATTTCTTCAGCAGGTTGAAGTAATGCAACTTTGGCCACTGCCATTTTGACAAGGTCTTTAGCCTTTTCCGTGGCAGCCTTTTGATCATGTAAATGAACCCAACTGCACTGCTCACGTATGTTAGCCATTTCAAAAAGATATTTGTTCAATCCAGCCTCTTCACATGCCTTTCGGAACGTGGACTCGTGAAGACGAGGCGAACATGAGGCAACCACTACGCGGTTAAGTTTACGTTCCTTGATATCGTTTTTTATGATTTCTTGTCCTTGGTCTGAACATGTGTAGCGGTTGTCTTTGGCTAGAACAACCTGAGGCAAGGCAGCAGCGAATTTCGCAACTTCTTCACAGTCAATAGAACCAGCGATATTCAAGCCACAGTGGCAAACATAAACGCCAATGCGGATTTCTTCACTGCCTTTGGATTCTAACTCTTTATTCTCGACCATCATGCTATCCTCCTAAAGGTTTCAAGTAGTTTTCAATTGATGTCGCAGCGCGTTTTCCAGCACAGATTGCCTCAATAACCGTTGCCGGTCCTGTCACGGCGTCCCCGCCCGCAAAAACCCCTTGAAGGCTGGTTTCCATAGTTATTGGGTTTACCCAAATTGTACCATCTTCATTTAACTCGATTTCCTTTGGCAAGAACTCGACGCCTGGAACTTCGCCAATGGCAAGAATCACCATATCTGTTTTTTGAATAAATTCCGAACCCTCTATTGGTATGGGCTTTCTTTTTCCTGACTCGTCGGGCTCACCCAATTGCATCCGGACAAGTTCAATTGCATAGACCCTCCCATTTTCTCCCAGAAACTTTCTGGGTGCAACCAAGAATTCGATTTTAACACCTTCAGTCTCTGCCGCTTTGACTTCCCACGGATTAGCGGGCATCTCCTCATGCGACCTGCGATACCACATGGTTACTTCGTATGCCCCACATTGCAGTGCAGTTCTTGCAGCATCGACGGCGACATTTCCACCGCCAATAACCGCAACTTTTTTCCCAACTTCTATCTCATGGCCAATATTAACACGCCACAAAAAGTCAAGAGCATCGACCACGCCCTCCAAGTCTTCGCCTTCAATTTTCAGTCTTTGGCTCTTCTGTGCGCCTACGCCCACAAAAATTGCTTGATAACCTTTCTCCCATAAATCCTCAAAACTTAGGCCCTTCCCAACAGTTACACCTGTTTCTATTTCTACCCCCAAACTCTGCAAGAGTTGAACCTCTTTTGCCACTATTGCCTTTGGAAGGCGCTGTTCCGGAATGCATTTTCTTAACATGCCACCAGCTTCTGCAAGAGCCTCAAAAACTGTAACTTCGTGCCCTTTAAGGACTATTTCACGGGCAACAGCAAGCCCAGCGGGACCAGAGCCTATCACCGCAACTTTTTTTCCAGAATCCTTTACATTTCTACTCTCCTTTGCCTTCTTCAAGAACCCCACATATTTCTGTTCCATTTTTTTTAGGATGTTATTTCTATCTACACCTGCGCGTTCAGGATGGAAACAAGTAAATATCGTTACAAGTGGTAAAGGTACGTTTTCCACAATTTTTTGGAGGGCATCGTCAATAGCTTTCGTGAACTCGTGTTTCGCTGCAATCGCCCGCATTGAAAGAAGTATTTCAGGTATTCTTAGGGCTTGAGGACAATGTCTCTGGCAGCTATAGCACCAAGCACAGAGCCAAATTTCGCATGAAGTCAAAATCTCCTCTGGACTCAAGAAAATTCCCTCTAGAAGCGCTCTTGGGTTATAGTCCTTCCTAATCAATTCAACCATGGAGCAACTGGCCGTGCAAATTCCGCATTCGAAGCAGTGTGCAAGTCTTTCGACATCCAAGAGGCTTTTAACTTCTTTCCTAGAGAACGTGATCTCAGTGGACCTCACGTTTTTGGCCCTCGCTAGTCTTGGGGTTTACCCCGAATATAAAGGTTTACAAATGTAAACGTCCGAATAAGAGAAGTTTGCTATCGCATAAGCATAAACTTTGAGGCTTTGGACAGCTTTCGAAAGTTTTTTGCTATACACGCTAGATCAGATGAGACCTTCTATCTTTTCCCGAATTTTGTTACGTTCTTCTAAAGGTATCTTGCCGAGACGTGAAATTCTGATATTAACTGTGTCAAAGAGTTTTACAGTTTTTTCGTATTGCGGTATGGTCGTGGTCATGGACTGTAGTCTCATGGGAGAGACGCTGTATTGCTGTAAATCTCTTTTGAGTTTGGCAACGTGTTGAAGAAGTTTTTCTCCTGCGAATGGACTGTCTTCTCCTTCAACCAAGACTACTCCGTCAGCACCATAAGCAAAAGCAGCTAGCAGGTGCTTTATGCCGATGCGCATGCAGCTTGGTACAGTAATGGGCCTGATGTTAGCCATGTAGCTTAACCTTCTTGTTCCAGCTAAGTCTAAAGATGAATATGCCGTTTTTCTCTCAACGAAAGCGATTATTTTCGGCTCCTTTGTTTCGCCAATGCTTACGCCGCGGATCTGCTCCAGTAACTGTTTCTCTTTGAAATTGTTCTGGTCTATGGCGCCCTTTGGACAGACCGGCACGCACGCCCCGCAGTTTATGCAGGCAACTGGAGTCACCTGTATGCTGGAATCAACTATCGTTATTGCGTCAGCTGGACAGACTGCAACGCAGTTGCCGCAAAGATTACATTTTTCCATATCAACGACGGGTACTTCAGGCAAAGTTGCTCGTTCACCTTGTCCAATGAAGGTTGTCGCCCTGGAAGCGGCAGCCATGCTTTGTTCGACGGATTCGCGGATATCTTTCGGTCCTAACGAGCATCCGCAAACAAAGATTCCCTCCTTGGCGCTGTCTACAGGGTCAAGCTTGTAATGCCTCTCAATAAAGAAACCGTCAGGCCCTGTAGACAACCCAAGATTCTTTGAGAGTTCAGCCATGTCAGGATTGGGAGTTATGCCTAAGCTAAGGACTACTATGTCAAACTTTTCTTCAACAGGCTTTCCAGCGATGGTATCTTCAGCCTTGACGATTAATCCGTCTTTCGTCGGCAGAACTTTTGCCGCTAAGCCTCTTACGAAATGCACATCTTGCTCTCTTGCCCTCGCGTAGAATTCCTCGTATCCTTTGCCGTCTGCTCTTATGTCCTGATAGAAGACCCAAGGCTCAACGTCTGGCAAAGCCTTCTTAAGCATTATGGCTTGCTTTATTGCAACCATGCAACCTATTTTGCAGCAGTATTCTTTTGCTCTTTCTTGGAGAGCCCGACTTCCAACGCATAGAATAAAGGCAACTTTCTTAGGGAGTTTTCCATCAGAGGGCTTGCCGAATCCCAAGTGCATTACGCGTTCAAATTGTAGGTTGGTTAAGATGTCCGGGTGTTGCCCATAAGAGTATTCGCCAAAATCTCTGGGGCTCATTTGTTCATATCCGGTTGCAACAATTATGGCGCCGGCCTGGACTTCAACTTCCTCTGTTTTCATATCGTAGTTTATGGCTTTCCGCGCACACACTTTAACGCATTTTCCACATGCAAGGGGTGCAAAACCCAAGCAATTGTCAACGTCCAATACAAATGCTCGGGGTACGCCTTGAGGGAAGGGGATATACATGGCCTTACGCCGAGTCAAGCCCATGTTAAACTCATCCGGAACATCAACAGGGCAGACTTTAGCACACGCGCCACAACCAGTGCATTTGTCAACATCTACGTACCGTGGTCTGACTCTTAGCTTAACCCTGTAGTCCCCAGGGACTCCTTTCAGAGAAACAGGTTCGGCCATGGTCACAATTTTTATGTTCGGATGCTGGCCAGCACTAACCATTCTGGGCGCAAGAATGCAGTAAGAGCAGTCGAGAGTTGGAAAGGTTTCGCTGAGTTGAGCCATATGCCCGCCTATGCAAGGGCTGCGCTCCGCCAAGTAGACCTTATAGCCTTTATTTGCTGTCTCAAGAGCTGTCTGGATTCCTGCTATGCCACCGCCAATGACCAAGACATCTTTTTTTATGACAGTTTTGACCGGATACAGTTCCTCTAGCTGTTTTACTCGTTCTACTGCTCCACGGATGACATCTATGGCTTTAGCAGTTGCTTGTTCGACGTCTTCATGAACCCAGCTGCACTGTTCACGAATGTTCACCATTTCAAGCAGATAAGGGTTCAAACCAGCCTCAGAAACAGCTCTCCTAAAAGTTTCCAGATGCAACTGCGGAGAACAAGAAGCAACAACAACACGGTTAACACCCTTATCCTTAATTCCACTTCTAATTTTACTCTGTCCCTGAGTACTGCAGAGGTAATCTACTGTCTCAACTATCTTTACGTTTTCCAACTTCGACATGGCGTCTTTGACCTTTTCCACGAGGACAGTGTCACTTATATTACCTCCACAGTGACAAATGTATACACCGATTCTAGGGACAGCTTCCACAGTTCACATCTCCATAGATGTGGTCAAGTCAAAGTAGTAGAGTTAGTTGTTCTGATCCGCGTTATTATAACTTTTCTATTGAAATTCAATAAAAGAAATGCAGACCAAATATGATTGATTTTTGTTTCAGAACCAACAATAAGAACATGATTCTCTTAGCGATAAGTTTAAAATGCCAATACACGCAGTTTTGCTAGACGCTAGAGTGGGCTTTAATGAATTTGGCAGACAAGGTTCAAGACATAAGCGGAGAAAACGTTCTTTCGTGCTATCAATGCGGTTTATGCAGCGGTTCCTGCCCCGTGAGGTATGCAATGGACCTATCGCCAACGCAGGTCATAAGACTAGTGCAAACGGGAGCTGTTGAAGAGATTTTTGAGTCAAACACTTTTTGGATTTGCAGTACGTGCTTCACGTGTCACGCAAGATGTCCAAGGAAGATCAACATCACGAAAATTATGGAGGCTCTAAGACAGATAAAACTGCGAAGAGAACAGGATCAGATTGTAGTCAACAATATCCCGAAACAAGAGCTGAGAAAAATTCCGCCAATACTGTTAGTAAGCAATTTCCGCAAAACAACAGCTTAAAGGTGCAAAGAATGATTAAGATGCCCTACTATCCGGGCTGCGCGGTGCAGACGACTGCCCGAAACTATTCGGTTTCAGGCATTGCGGTCGCTGAAAAGCTAGGAGTGGAACTGATTGAACTGCCTAAATGGTACTGCTGCGGTGTTTTCCCCTCTCTTGCCAACGACGATTTGATGCGGCATCTTGCCCCAATAAGAAACCTCATACAGGTGCAAGAGATTAATGAAAACGGAATAGTGAAGAACGAAAACCGTGTCGCAACATTCTGCTCCATGTGCTATCACACGCTTAAAGAGGCAAACATGTTTGTTAAAGACGAAGAGAAACTGAAAAAAATCAACACCTTCTTTGATAGGGAAAAGGAATTTGCGGGCGGAGCAAAAGAAGGCTACAGAGGTGGAATAGCTGTTCTCGACTTTCTGGAATTATTGAGGGACGTTGTTGGATATGGAAAAATAGCAAGAGAGGTAAAGAAACCTCTAAAAGGGTTAAAAGTAGCACCCTACTACGGTTGTCTTGTTTTGAGGCCAAGAGAAATAGGCATAGACGACGCTGAAAATCCCACTGTTTTTGAAGACCTACTCGAGGTTCTAGGCGCCGAAGTCATAAACAACCCAAACAAAACACAATGCTGTGGCAGTTACCACACGATTAACAGAAAAGATATTGTTACAAAGCTCACCTATGACAACCTGATCTACGCTTTAAGAAATGGCGCAGAAATCGTAGCAACATGCTGTCCTCTCTGTACCTTCAATTTGGACGCTAAGCAGAAAGAGGCAAGAGGACTTTACCGAGATCTAGATGAGATCCCGATAATGTATTATACTCAGCTCATGGCGATAGCCTTAGGGTTGGAGAGACAATTTTATGGTGTTGAGTTTGATCTTCACTATGTTGATCCTAAACCCATTCTTGAAGCTAAAAACCTTTATTAGAATGGGGAAAAACGCTATTGGTCATCATTGTTACGCAAGCAGGTGTGAATAATGGTTGAAAACAAACCGGAGAACAAAGAAAAAGTTCGAATTTACATAATGGGGCGAGAGTACAAGGTGCCTGCTGGTTTGACAATAACGAAGGCCATGGAATATGCTGGATATCGCTTTATGAGAGGAAGTGGCTGTCGAGGAGGCTTCTGTGGAGCATGTGCTACAGTCTATCGCTTAAGAAACGACTACAAGCTAAGAGCGGCTTTAGCTTGCCAGAAAACTGTTGAAGACGGAATATACATAGCACAGATCCCCTTCACCCCAGCAGAAAAACCCCTTTACAACTTAAACGAAGTAGGCCCCTCAGTAAACGTGTTTCTGGAATATTACCCGGAAATCGCAAAGTGCGTTTGCTGCAACACTTGCACTAAAGCCTGTCCTCAGGATTTGGAAGTTATGGATTATGTTCAAGCAGCCTTGAGGGGAGACTTTGAGGAAGCCGCGCGCCTCTCGTTCGATTGCATTGCATGTGGATTATGCGCAATGAGATGCCCGACAGAAATTGTGCCCTACAATATAGCTTTGCTTGCGCGAAGAATCTTTGGCAGATACGTCATGCCCAGAGCAAAACACGTTGAAGACCGAATAAAAGAAGTGGAATCCGGAAAATTCGATGAGGAAATCCAGAAGCTTATGCAAGCAGACAGTGCCAGCCTTAAAGAAACATACGCAAAGAGGGAGATTGAGCCGGAATGAGCAACAAGATTATACGAGGATATCCCGAGTACATGCGGGAATATATAGAAGTCGTCGAGAAAACTAGAGACAAAAGACTGAAAGAAAGCTTTCCCTTTATGAACCTAAAAGAAAGAGAGGAAATATTGAAGAATTTTCACCCGGATTACAAAGAGGAAGCAAAGAGACTTCTGAAGGTTGGACCTAATAAAGACGATTTTATGCCGCATGAGGTCGCAGACTTGCTGGAAGCACACCCGCTGATAAGACCAGAAGATGTGAACTTATCGAAGGTTGATTTCGACGTTGATATCCTTATCATTGGCGGTGGCGGCGCCGGAATGACAGCGGCTTTGTGGGCTAATTACACTGGAGCAGAGGCTGAAGACATGCTTATCGTGCAAAAGCTGAGGCTTGGCGACTCCAACTCTATAATGTCGCAAGGAGGCGTGCAAGCTGCAGACAAACCGAATGATAGCCCGACACTTCATTACCTAGACGTCATGGGCGGTGGGCACTTCACTAACGACGCAAACCTTGCTAGAAGGCTTGTGATCGACGGCCCTATGATAATGAAATGGCATGAAGAATTGGGGGTTATGTATGATCGAGAACCCGATGGCACTATGATCACGATACATGGTGGCGGAACATGTAGAAAAAGAATGCATTCTGCGAGGGACTACACGGGCTTAGAAATAGTAAGGAATCTCAAAGACGAGATTTTAAACCGTAATATACCGATTTTGGAGTTTACTTCCGCCATAGAACTGCTCACAGATGAATACGGCCAGGTTGCTGGAGCCGTCTTATATAACATGGAAACACAAGAATACCACATAGCAAGAGCGAAATCTACAGTACTGACCACTGGCGGATTTGGCAGACTTCACATACAAGGATTTCCAACTACGAATCACTATGGAGCTACAGCTGACGGTGTGGTTCTGGCCTATCATGTGGGTGCGAAGTTGAGAGATATGGATGCGGTACAATATCACCCTACGGGCGTGGCCTATCCGGAGCAGATAGTAGGATTGCTGGTTACAGAGAAAGTGCGGGGATTAGGAGCGCAGCCGATAAATAGGAACGGCGAACAGTTTGTTAATCCCCGAGAGCCGAGGGACGTGGAATCGGCAGCGCTAATCAGAGAATGTTATGAGAGAGGAAATTACATAGAAACGCCTACTGGGATGAAGGGAGTTTGGCTGGATTCGCCGCTGATAGATATGCTTCACGGCGAAGGAACAATAGCAAAGGAGCTCCCAGCCATGCTGAGGCAATATAAGAGATTTGACATTGACATGACTAAAGACCCTGTTTTAGTTTTTCCAACATTACACTTCCAAAATGGCGGTTTAATAATAAGCGAAAATGCGGAGACAACCGTTATGGGGTTGTTCGCGGCTGGAGAAGTAACGGGTGGAACCCACGGAAAGAACAGGTTGATGGGAAACTCGATACTTGACTACAGTGTTTTTGGAAGAATAGCCGGAATTACTGCAGCAAGACATGCTAGAAAAGCTAAAACGGGCAAATTAACGTTAGAGCACGTAATTAGATATGAAAGACTGCTCGAAGAAGCAGGCATAAAAACCAGCCGGAAATCGCCCATTTTGCTTCCAGAGTATAGAGGAGAAAAGGTTCTCTCCCACGCTTTAGACATACTTTAGAACGGAAGCTCACAATACTGCTTTCTTTCGTTCATTAAGGTTATTTTTTCAAATTAGAAGTATAAATGTCAAAATGAATTGAAAACTGCTGTGAAGTGTAGTGTGAGAAAATGAAGAAAGTACAATTAGTTTCATATGGTGTAGGCGCAGTTGGCAGTTCAATTGCCAAGTTCTTACTTCAGAAAGAAGGCGTGGAAATAGTTGGCGCAGTTGATGTGGCCACAGACAAAGTTGACAAGGATCTAGGTGACGTTTTGGGCTTAGATAGAAAGCTTGGTGTAAAAGTCTCAAATGACGTTGACGTTGTGCTTGCAAAGATAAACGCGGACGTAGCCGTTCACGCGACATCATCCTTCCTTAAAGACACATATTCGCAAATAGCTTCGATCGTGAAACATCGTGTAAACGTAGTTTCGACATGTGAGGAACTCTCATACCCCTACTTAGCTGAACCAAAGCTTGCAGAAGAACTTGATGCTCTAGCCAAAAAACATGACGCGACAGTCTTGGGTACAGGTATAAACCCTGGTTTTCTCATGGACACCCTTGTAATAACACTTACAGCTCCTTGCCAGAAAGTGGAGAAAATTCGGGCAGCAAAAGTCCTGAATGCAGCCAAAAGAAGAATACAGTTCCAAAAGAAAATGGGTGCGGGCCTGACGGTTGAAGAGCTAAAAAAGAAACTTGAAAATAAAGAGATTGCTGGACACGTAGGCCTTGAACAAGGTATTGCAATGATAGCAGCGGCCTTAGCATGGAAACTTGACAAGATAGTCACTGAGACTGTTGAGCCGGTAATAGCTGAAAAGCAAGTTGAGAGCAAAGACATAAAAGTTAAAGCTGGACAAGTGGCGGGTTTGAGGCAGAAGGCAAAAGGCATTCTTGGCAATAAGGAAGTCATAGTTTTAGATTTCAAGGCGTACATTGGTGCCGAGGAAGAATACGATGCCATAGTGATAGAGGGAGTTCCAGAGATTAACCTGAAGATTCAGCCTTGCGTTCATGGCGACTTAGGCACAATAGCAATGGTTGTTAACTCCATTCCAAAGGTTATTAGAGCGCCAGCTGGTTTACTGACAATGAAAGACATGCCCGTTCCGTCCGCAGCGTTAGAAGACATGAGAAAATACATTTAAACACCCTCACCTAGGTTACACTAGGCAGTAAAATACTATAAGACGTTGGTGACTAGCTTGTTGGGCCTAGCAGGTGTTCATGAGAAGGGATCATTCTCCCTTTTTGATCTGGTAGATAGTACAAAACGCAAAGATGCTTTTCAGAAAGCGGGTGCCATTGTCTTGTTCATAGGTGTAGCCCGTGGAGAAACTTTTAACGGAGAAAGAGTTGAAAAGTTGACGTTGGAGGCCTACGAAGAAAAAGCAAATGAAGTTCTAGAGAAGATTTGCGGCGATTTAAAGAAGAGGCCCGGCATAGTTGATGTTCAAATTCACCATTTACTCGGCAAATTTAACGTTGGAGAAGACCTTGTGTACGTTTTGGTTGCAGGTGCCCACCGCGAAAACGTTTTTCCAGTTTTAGAGGAAGCGGTCGAAAGATACAAGAAAGAGGCGCCTATATTCAAAAAAGAGGAAACTGTCACTGAAAAGGGCGAGAAAAGAACTCACTGGGTAACAGGAAGAGAAGAACATTTCTAATTTCGTTGATTTAGAGAACTAGGCAATGAGGGCTTTCTATATTGAAGAACTAAAACATGAAATATATTAACATTTAGAGAAATGTTATATGTCTACGTTTAAATAATCTAAGAGGAGATAGCGCATGGAAAAACGAAGTTATGAGTGGTTTGAGAAACGGCGCAGAACAAAAGGTTTGGACTTGGCCCATAGCCAAATAACAAAGGCCTTCGACACTGTGACTTGGCTTCAACAAGCAATGAAAAACTTTTCAGAGGGAAAGAAGAAGGAGGCAACACAAAACATCGAGAACCTCTTCAAGACAGAAGAGGAAGTAGACAAACTAAGAACAGAAGTCTTCAAAGAACTATCCAAAGGTGCAGCTTTAGTAGCCGACTACCGTGAAGACTTGCTTCACCTTGTGAAACGTTTAGATACGCTTGCAGACCATACTAAAGATGCAGCAAGATGCGTGGAAATGCTTATGGAAGCGCAGATACCTAAGGAACTGTGTGAAGAGACGGTGATTATGACTTCTGAATTAGTAGAATGCGCTCAGGCCCTGCGGTGCAGCATTGAAAAGATTTCGGCAAATCCTGTTGAAGCCATAGAAGGAGCTAAAAAAGTTGAAAAAATCGAACATGGAATTGATGAGGAGTATCTCAAAACCAAAGCTTTGTTCGTAAAATACGGTGGACAAGTTAACTGCGGCGCCATGGTAATATTTGACGATTTAATTGAGTTTATCGAACAAGCAGCTGACATGTGCGCAGATACCGCAGATTACATCGTGGTACTTGCAAGCAGAGAATAAAACTTGACTAGGGATACAATGTTACTAATTCAAATTTCAGATGTCCACTTTGGTCCGATGTTTCGAAAGGAAACATTTGGAACGGCTGTTAAAGAGATCAATGAAATGAGCCCTGACGTTGTGCTTGTTACCGGCGACTTGACGGAAAACGGCTTAATATCTGAGTTTCAAACTGCCTCTGAAGGATTGAAGAGACTTAAAGCTGAAAAAATAATATATGTAAGCGGAAACCACGACTACCGCTCAACTGGCTATCTGCTTTTCAAAGAGTTTTTCCCGTTTTCGCAGGTGACAGAAATAGAAAATGCCGTAATAGTAGTCCTAAGCTCCGCAAGGCCAGACAGAGACGACGGCGAGGTTGGCCACAGACAGAACCTATGGCTTGAAAACGTTCTTGAAAAGCACAAGGATAAGGTAAAAATTGTGACGATTCATCATCACATAATCCCTGTCCCAGACACTGGAGCAGATCAGATAACAGTCATCGATGCCGGCGACGTGCTTAGGAGCCTAACCAAGTCAAAGGTGAATTTGGTTCTTTGTGGACACCGCCATAGGCCGTGGAAGTGGAATATAGAAGACATGCTTGTGGTTCATGCCGGGAGCGTTTCATGCGAAAAATTGAGAGGATTCTTCTGCAATTCTTACAATGTTGTGACAGTTAAGGGAAACAAAATTGAATTTAAATTGAAAATAGTCAATGGAGAATTTGTTGATTTTGGAGAGATAATTAAGAGGAGAGAAATTCTTCAAGAGTCAGATATTTCGCAGTATAGCGACTCATTAGCACGTTGAATATTTCAGAAGTGTCTATTTATCTGATAGTTAAGGACATGTGTGAAATTCTGTTAGATGATCTTGAAGAGCTTCGCATCATCGTGAACGCATGGATGCGCATTCTTTCTGTTGGTAATCTTGAAATTGAGCGGTTTTTCGCATTAGGCACTCGCGTACGAGAAAGGCGCCTTAGATGCCAAGATGAAGGAGCTGCTGGGTCTTCTAGCCTGTACAGTGTTAGCGCGCGATATTGACAAAAAGTGCTGAGGATGGGATTTGAACTTTCTCACAGTGGAGACATCCCCGCAACACCTTTTTTTCTACAGGGCACTTGCTAATCCTGAAAAATTAACAATTCATCTTTTTTTATTGTCCTTGAGATTTCGCCTATTTTGTACGCCAGTTCCAATGAGAAACTGTATCTACTCTTTTCGAGATTAGCAACCCAAGCGTTCTGTTGCGTTATGCACCTACAGCTTTTTGCCCTTTAATCTCCCGTTTTTTCCAGTCAAGCAACTTTTGCTTTGTATATATTGCTCTTGAGCCATAATGATCAAGGCATGGGAATTCCTGACAATTGCCACATGAATTTATACCTTTTTTTTCAACACATTCATAGTATAAGCATTTGGTTTCACTTTTGACATAAAAGTCAGAGCAACCTTTACATTTACTTATAATGTGAAGTTTGCAGACGCCGCAAAAGAGACCACATTTGCCAATGAGTCCGGTTCCAGTCGCCATTTCTATCTATAAACTCAATAGATATTTCAATTATTTAAATATTGAGCGCGCACGCTTGCCTACTATAAGTTTATCATAGAGTCATATTATCGGGAAGCTTGGATTGGGATACGTACCCCCGTCTCCAGAATTGACACAGGCCATATTGTAAAAGACACTATGGGTTCGTCTCTAAGGGTTTGAACCACTGCAGCGCGTGGCTAGGCTCTCTAAGTTACACCTAGAATGGAAAATCTATATTATTGCTAGACTACAAGGTTGCAGAGGCGTCTTCCTTATCGTGTTTTCCTGGCAGGAAGAATCTTTCCTGATCAACTCTGAGAGCAATAAACTAATAGCCCACCCAAGGCCTTTGATATCGAAATTCTAATTACACTTGCATTTTGTGCTAATCTCTTTTTGAAGACATTCTGATTTAACAACACAATTACAATCCTGAAACGGGCATGGACCCTTACCTTTCCTTGAAAGACCTTGAGATTTATATTTCGAAAATCCGTCTGGAAACACCGTGACAGTGGTTCCGTAAGTCTCAGCCATCTTTTTAGCGACTCTAAAATTGGCTCCTGATGACATACCTACACAAATATCTTTTTCTTCGGCAAGGTATCTTGCTGCCTCTTTTGCCTCTGCTGTGGAGCAACATACCACTTCATCTATAAGCTCGTTCAATCCACCTTTTCCATTAGAAGCTATAGCAGGAATAAAGCCGTCGCCAATGCCTTGAATTCCATGCAGACCAGGTTTTCCACCGCTCATCACTGGTGATTCCGAGGGTTCTACTGCAACGATTCTGATGTTTGGAAAAACCTCCTTAAACCTTCTTCCACATCCGATCAACGTACCCCCTGTGCCTACCCCGCTTACAAAAGCCGCTATATTACCCGAGTAGGATCTAATCTGGCACAACATTTCCTCAGCTGTAGTTTTGTAATGGCATTCCACATTCAATGGATTAGAAAACTGATCTGGATTGAAATATAGCGGGTCTTCAGTCATTTCATCTCGAATCTTTACAGCCTCCGCGAAGTCTCCTTCTGAACAAAGGATTAGTTTCGCGCCAAGTTCCCTTATGATCCTTTTCCTCTCTTCCGTCATGTTCCTTGGCATTACAATAATAACAGGATATCCTTTTTCTCTTCCGAAATAACTGAATGCAATGCCTGTGTTTCCGCTGGAAGCCTCTACTATCGTCATCCCTGACTTTAACAATCCAAGTTCCTCGCTTCTTTCAATGATGTATTTTGCCATGCGGTCTTTAACGCTGCCTAAGGGATTTGTACATTCCAGCTTCGCGTATATTCCATCTACTTCCAACAATGGCGTATTTCCAACTTGTATCAATCATACACCTCCTATATTGCCATCTAGCGCGCGCCGCGTCTCCACCAGCGAAAACGCCAAGCCGACTTGTTTCCAAGGTGATCGGGTCTACAGCAACAGTGTTTGCGTCAGTAATATCCACTCCTTTTGGAAGAAGGAAGAAGTCGGGTGTCTCACCTATGGCTGTCATTAGCGCGCGCTCCCTCATTGTCCATATCCCTTGAACTAGCCATTCTTTGTAGATTGATAGATTTTATGGCTTGCATGTTATTTGGCCGTAACGATCTTTATTGCGTTTTCAAATATGTCTAGGCCTTTGTTGAGCCACTCCCCGCTTATGTTTAGTGGTGGTAGAAATCTTATCACATTCCCATGTGCTCCTGCGCCCATTATTATCAGTCCGTCCTTATGACATTCGTTAAGGATTTGTTTCCTCTCTTCTTTGGCGGGTTCCTTGGTTTTTCTGTCTCTTACGAGTTCTACTGCCGCCATAAGCCCTATTCCTCTGACGTCTCCAATTATTTCATATTTTTCTTGCATTTCTCTAATCCTACTCATTAGGCTTTTGCCAAGCTTTTCAGCGGTTCTGAGCAGTTGCTGGGCTAAATCCACAGCCCTTAAAGCCGCAACGCAGCCTAGCGGGTTTCCCCCAAAAGTTCCCCCTAATCCTCCTACTTGAACAGAATCCATTATTTCTCCTTTGCCTATGGTTGCGGCTATTGGGAGCCCTCCGCCGAGCGACTTAGCCATAGTAATAATTTCTGGAACTACGTTGAAGTGCTCAATCGCAAACATTTTGCCAGTTCTGCCCATTCCGCTTTGGATTTCATCAGCTATTAGCAGTATACCACTTTCGTCGCAGATCTTCCTCAGTCCGAGTAGGAACTCCTTCGGAGGAACTATGAAGCCTCCCTCACCTGGGATTGGCTCAACTATCATCGCTGCAACATCGCCGGGTGAGAGGTTAACGGCAAAAGTGTCCCTTATGTACTCTACGCATCTCATGTTGCATGTGGGATATTCAAGTCCGAAGGAGCAACGGTAGCAGTAGGCGTACGGTGTTCTATGGACGGCTGGGTCTAATGGTCCGAAACCATACTTGTACGGGTGTACACTAGCCGTTAGGCTCATAGCGAGCCGCGTTCTCCCATGAAAGGCATATTCAAAGGCCACTATGGTGGGTTTTCCAGTATATCTCCTAGCAACTTTAACAGCGTTCTCAACAGCTTCGGCTCCACTGTTAATGAGCACAATCTTCTTGTCAAAGCTTCCAGGAGCCAACGTCGCTAACTTCTCAGCCAACTTGACGTAGGGCTCATAGGATGTCACATGAACGCATAGATGGAGATACTTCTCCATCTGTTCACGTATAGCCTTCATGATCTCAGGGTTTCTATGTCCTGCATTAAGGCAAGAGATACCAGTAGCAAAGTCTATGTATTCATTTCCATCCACATCCTTGATTCGTGCTCCTTCACTTTCAGCAACAAATATCGGCGTAACGTGGAACACTGCTTTAGGAACGTACTTCTCCTGTAGCTTCATCAGCTCCACAGATTTCGGTCCAGGTGGTGTAACAACTATTTTCGGGATCTTTTTTGCCACCAAGTTTTATCCCCGTCTATAGGTTTTCCTTTCAAATTTAAATCTTTTCAACAGACAAAAGGCTTATTCAGAATAAAGTTATATTAAATCTGCACCCATTGTGCACCCACATTGTGCAAAACTGAGGTTGTGTAGCGCGCGCTATGGAAGAATTGAATATTGCGTCGAAACAGCAATTAAGAGCTCTTTACAGTAAGTCAAAATATTAGTGGTGCCGCTGCGGGAGACTGAGCTTATTCTCAAAGGATACGGAGTGGTAAAGGGCATCGCTAAGGGACTCTCGTCAGTGATCAGAACCTTAGTCTTCGGCCTTCTCAAGTGAACCACGTAATGATGCCCTCTGAAACGAGGAGAAATAGTGAAAGTTGACATTGGGGCAATATATGGCCAATACCATGCTGACTATGGCAGAACGTGGGTTGTTGGAAAAGCCACTAGCCAGCAGATTGTAGACCACGATATTACTGTGCGTGCTACACACGCCGCACTCGAAGCCAACGCACCTGGAGTAACGCCGCCGGAAATAACGAAACTATGCTTTGAAGAGTTAAAGAAGGCAGGCGTAAAAGAGCCAGAGGTGGGCGTCTCCTCTTAAGATAGGCCACGGGATAGGTCTAGATACTTCTGAACCGCCACACATTGCGCTGTACAACAAGATGCCGTTTAGGCCAGGAATGACATATTCACCGGAGTCCTTCCTCTGGACGAAAAATGGTGCTTACTTCAACGAAGAACAAGTTTTGATCACCAAAGATGGATTTGAACTCTTGTCCAGGACCAGCACAGAATTTTACGAAATACACTGAAACACTTTCTATGCATACGCAAAACGCTCACAACGTTCCGTGTTAAGGTACGATTTAGTTTCGGCCCTAAGCGTTAGAGGAGATTTTATAGAAATGGATTGCTCTCTTTTCTTTCCCAATTGCCCCGCGAAAGAAATCGAAGCTACCTATGTTTATTCTTTCGTTCGCTATCAACGCGCGCGGTGTCAGAATTTCGTCAATTGCGGGGTGTTCAGACATAGTGCGGGGGGTGGGATTTGAACCCACGAACCCCTATGGGATAGCCGCCTCAGGGCTACGCCTTTGGCCATGCTTGGCAACCCCCGCTTTTGGGAACTGGCCATCTTACTTTCTAATTTAAGGTTGAAATTAAATCTTGCTTTAGTTTGGGCTTTTAAAAAAAAGGAGAGGGAACTGTGTTCAGATTAGGCGGAGGTCTTCTTTTATTGTTGTTAACACAACGTGGGAGTTGGTTCTTTCCACATACGGTAATGCCAATAGACGTTTTGTGAATTTGCCAAGTTGTTCGCGGTTTTTAAATTTTGCAATTATTATAGCGTCTGTTAGGCCCGTCACGTCATAAACGTTGCACACATTTGGAATCCGGGCAATTTCATTTTCCATTTCTAGCAGTCTGCCTTTTGAAACTGTTATTTCGGTGACAACGGTTAATTCATAGCCAAGCTTTTCATGATCCAATATGGCTGAATAACCTTTTATGATGCCTTCTCTTTCCATTTTCTTAATTCGTGAAAGCGCAGTTCCGATTGATATTTCACATCGTTTAGCTATTTGCCGCGATGACAACCGCGCGTCGGCGATTAACTCTTGCAGTATTTTGACGTCTGTCTCATCCAACTGCATCATGTTTCATCCACCGCTTAGCATTTATCCAATTAGAAGATCTATTATTTAACAATTGTCCTTATTTTCTTCAAAAAGATTTTTATAATTAAAATAATACTCAATTTGAGTATAAATTTGACGGCTGAAGATAGCATGATTTATAAAACACAAAGCAATGATCAAAATCTTGAAACGTATCTAAAGCTTGTTAAAAATGCTGACTATGTATTACTTCATTTTACAGATATGCTTGGATTCCTAAAAGGCAGAACTATACCGGCTGATGAAACAAAAAACGCTTTGAGAGAAGGGGTAGGCTTCGACTGCTCCTCAATAGTCGGTGGCGTCGGCATAGAAGAGAGCGACATGCTTATGAAACCCGACGCGTCTACATTCACAGTTTTCCCATATTATTTCTATGACAAAAGTGTCGCAAGTTTCATCTGCAACATACTTCAGCCAGACAGCAGAGAATTTGAAGGCGACTCAAGATACATTTGCAAAAAAGCCACTAAAAGGGCATTAGAAGAAGGGTATGATCCAACAGCCGCGGCAGAATTAGAATTCTATCTTGTGCAAAAAAATGAAAAAGGCGAAGTTTACCCTGTAGAGAATCACCTCATAGAAAAGCATAGATATTTTGACATAGCTCCAGACCGCGATGCCACAGAATCCTACCGGATGGACTTGTCCAATGCTTTATTCACGATGGGAATAATTGTAGAAAGACAACATCATGAGGTAGGTTCAGCCCAGAATGAAATCACCTTCAGATACTCGGATCCAGTAACTACGGCGGACAATATAATGCGCTACAAATTTGCAGCCAAAGCCGTAGCAAACAGGAAGTATGGCTGGATAGCAACGTTCATGCCTAAACCATTTTTCGGCAAAGCAGGCAGCGGTATGCACATCCACTTAGGTCTCTTCAATGCAAAGACAGGAAAAAACCACTTCTTCGACCCAAAAGGATACGCGCATATCTCCCAAAAATGCAGGAATTTCATCGGCGGAATCCTCGACCACGCAAGAGCCCTCTGCGCCATCGTCGCACCCACAGTCAACAGCTACAAAAGGCTAGTGCCAGGCTATGAAGCCCCAGTATACGTTACCTGGAGCAAAAGAAACCGTTCAGCCCTAATAAGACTGCCAGAATATTTCCCAGAGAAGGAAAAAGAAGCCAGAATAGAATTTAGATGCCCAGATCCGCTATGCAACCCATATCTTGTTTACACAGCAGTACTCGAAGCTGGATTGGATGGAATTAGAAAGAGCATCGACCCGGGCGACGCAGTAGACGTGAACGTTTACCATCTTACTGAGGGTGAGCGAAAAAAACTTGGAATCCAAGTACTGCCAGCATCACTGAAAGAAGCCATAGAAGAATGGCAAAACGACGAAATTTGCATAAGGGCTTTGGGTAAGGAAAACGCTGCGAAGTACATGGAGCTTAAAGTTCAAGAATGGAAAGAATACGAGCCACACATTCCAAACACCAAAAGCGAAGTAACTTTATGGGAACTGCAAAAATACCTGTACACCTAGCAAAAGTAACTTTAAATTATCAATATGAAAGAACCGTTCATCTGAACTGCACGCGCTTTTCATAAAACCGTTTAGCTTTTCATAAAACCGTTTATATTGAAAAGGTCAATTGAATAATAGGCTTGCAGTTAGGGAGCCGTGAAAACTCTGAAAGCCTTGATTTTGGCTGGGGGCTTAGGCACGAGGCTAAGACCAATAAGCTGTACGAGACCGAAGACTCTTTTTCCAATAGTTAACAAGCCCCTGCTGCAGTGGATTTTTGAAAGATTAACCAAGAGCAATGTTACAGAAGTTATATTGGCTGTTAATTATCACACTGAGGTTTGCATAAAACAACAAAATATCCCGAGGCATGGATTAAAAATAAAATATTCGCGAGACCCTCTTGGAAAACCTCTAGGAACGGGCGGCCCAATAAAAAAAGCTGAAAGACTCATAGGCCCTGAGGAGCCTTTCTTGGTCTTAAATGGGGATATATTTGCCGATTTGAGTTATGCCGAAATTCTAAAAGAACACGCTGAAAAGAAAGCATTGGTAAGTATTGCTCTTCACAAAGTTGCAGACCCAAGCAGATACGGAGTTGCCGAACTGGCAGAGAATAACCGCATAAAAAGCTTCATTGAAAAGCCACCGAAAAAGGCTGCGCTGACCAATATGATAAACGCCGGAGTTTATGTTCTCAGTCCAGAAATTTTCCGTTACATCCCCAAAGGAAGGGCTGTTTCAATTGAACGTGAAGTTTTCCCAAAAATCGCGAAAGAAGGCACACTCTATGGATACATATTTGATGGTCTATGGATGGACATAGGCAAACCAGAAGAATATTTACAGATAAACAAGATTTTGTTGGACTCATCACACGGCACACAGAAAAGCATAATTGGAGAAAAAATCAGTTTGAAGAACCCTGTGGCCTTTGACGAGGGAGTTTGTGTGGGGGAAAAATCAGTCATTGGACCTTATGTCGTTTTGGGGCGAAGCGTTTCCGTTGGAAAAAGGGTGCGGATAAAGAATTCTGTTATTTTTACAGCAGCTACACTAGCTGATTCATCACTCATAACCGGCGCCGTAATCGGCGAAGGCGCAATCATTGGAAAGTATGCAAGAATTGGCGATGGCTGCATCATCGGCGACTATGCCAGAGTCAAAGACAACGTCAGACTCTCGAAGAGAGTTTCAATTTGCCCAGCGAAAGAAGTTTCTGAAAGCGTATTAACACCGAGAAATATCTGTTAAAAGGTGAATTGGGCATTATGTTAACCTCAAGAAGGTTATTTGGAACAAATGGAATCCGCGGAGTCGTCAACAAAGAGTTAACCTCTGAAATGGCGATAAAGATTGGATCTGCCATTGGAACCTTCTTTAAGAATAGAAATTTAATAGTCGGCCATGATGCGCGAACGAGCAGTCCGATGCTTGCAAAAGCGGTTATTGCAGGTCTAACAGCAACAGGGTGCAATGTGCTTCACGCGGGAATGGCGCCTACACCCGCATTGCAATACGCAGCGAAAAACCACAAGGCAGATGGGGCGGTGATAATAACTGCATCCCATAATCCGCCAGAGTATAACGGGATAAAAGTTGTTTGGAATGATGGAATAGAGCTCTCCCGTGAACAGGAAATTGAAATTGAAAACATATTTTTTGAAGAGAAAATAGTCCTTGCAGAATGGAATAAAATAGGGAAAACCCGTGACCTATTTGGAGTAATTGACGAATATATAGAGGCAGTAAAAACTCACGTAGACATCTCTAAAATAGTTGGGCGACATTTCCACGTTGTTGCTGATGTGGCAAATAGTGTTGGCGGCCTAGCAGCACCACGCTTACTCAGTGATTTGGGCTGTAAGGTTATAACTTTAAACGCGAACATTGACGGACGCTTCCCTGGTAGACCTCCTGAACCTCGCCCGGAAAATCTGACAGACCTGGCTTCAACCGTAAAGGCGCTAGGAGCGGATTTAGGCGTGGCCTATGATGGAGATGCTGACCGCTCAATCTTCGTTGACGAACAGGGAGAAATTTACTGGGGAGACAAAACCTTTGCTTTAGTTGAAAAATATTTTCTGATGGAGAACCCGCATGAAAAAATAGTTACTCCAGTGAGTTCTTCTACGCTTATAAAGGATATTGGAGACGCACATAGAGGAGAAATTGTGTGGACTAAAGTGGGAAGCGTAACCGTTTCGCACATGATGAAAAACTTGGAAGCCAAGCTTGGGGGAGAAGAAAACGGCGGAATTTTTTATGGCCCCCACCAGTCAGTGCGAGATGCTGTAATGGCAACAGCCTTAATTCTGGATATTATGGCTAAGAGCGGAAAAAAGCTTTCAGAATTGCTTGGAGAACTACCAAGATATTTCATTGAAAAGAGCAAAATTGAATGCCCAGAGGAGCAAAAAGCAAAAGCACTTGAAAAATTGGCTGAACGACTAAAAGGGCTGAACATAAACACCATCGATGGAGTAAAAATATGGTTTAAAGATAAGAGCGCCATTCTAATAAGGCCAAGTGGAACCGAACCAATCTACCGCTTATACGCAGAAGCAAAGACCCAAGAAAAAGCATTAAAGCTCGTGGCAGAGTATAGTTCAAAGGTCAAGAAGATAATTGAGACCTTGAAAAGTCAACGAACCTAGAAGGCAAAGTATGGAGAGCGCTTACATGTCACCCTCAGTTTTGAACTTACAGCCAGAAGAGATTGATACCACGGAAAAGCGTGAAAAATACGTGGTTAGTATTTTAGGATGTGAACACGTAGGCGTTTTGTGTGCTTGTCTTTTTGCTGAGGCCGGATTCAAAGTCACATGCATGGATTCAAACCCAACAGTGGTGAACTTGCTCAACAAAGGAAAAGCGCCTCTCATGAATCAAGAAGTGGAATCCAGACTCAGGGCACTAGTAAAAACAGGCCACGTAAGAGCCACAACTGACCTAAAAAACGTAGTTTCGCAGAGCGACGTTATTGTCATAACTACCTCTGCTAAAATTGACGAAAAGAAAAAAGTTGATTACTCAGAAATAGAGAATGTTTGTAAACAAGTAGGTTCAGACCTTCGCCGTGGCTCATTGGTTATTGCCGTGGGCATTGTTGGATTTGGCTTTACAGAAGGTGTAATTGGAAAAATTTTGGAAAACACTTCAGGGCTTAAAGTTGGAATTGACTTTGGTTTGGCGTATAGTCCAATTCAAATTCCTAGAGAACAAACAATGGAATCTCTGATCAAACAAGAGCTAAAAGTTGCAGCCTCGGAAAAAAACAGCTTAAACTCCGCATCAATGATTCTAGAAACAATCACAAAAAAAAGCACCAAAAAAACACTAAATATAAAAACGGCGGAATTAGCCGTCCTTTTTGAGGCTGTGCAAAGAGATGTGAACTTAGCCCTTACTAACGAACTTGCCATCTTCTGCGAAAAAGCGAGCTGGGATTACCTTGAAATCTTCAAGTTACTAAATAGCAGTTCACCTAGCGGGGTTTCTCTGCCGACACTGGCAGAAGAAAATGATCAAAAAGAAACTTATCTTCTCCTTGAAGATGCAGAAAACCTTAACGCAAAACTCTGCATCACTCCCATTGCCAGAGAAGCAAATGAGGAGATATTCAAACATGCAGTAAACCTGACTCAAAGCGCTTTAAGAGACTGCGGAAAAACATTGAGAAGGGCAAGAATTGCTCTACTCGGACTTACAAAAACGGCAAACATGAAAACTCCCCAAAAAATCGCGGCAAAAACACTTGCTGAAATTTTGGGAGCTAAAGGTGCAAAAATCACTCTCCACGACCCATATATTTCAGAAAATGAACTGACAGAAACTCCTTATCCATTCAAGAGAAGCATGTTGCAAGCCCTAGAAGGCACGGACTGCGCAATAATACTAACTGGACACGACCAGTTTAAGCGGCCAAACTTTAGGAAGTTAAAAGTAATAATGAAAATGCCAGCGGCCATTATTGATTTTGAAGGAATAATTGAACCAGACAAAGTTGAAAAAGAAGGTTTCATATATCGCGGTTTAGGAAGAGGAGTCTGGAAAAAGTGAAAAAGCTGGGTGTAGCGGTAATAGGAACCGGCTTCTGGGGAAAAAACCATGCAAGAGTCTACAAAGAGCTCGCTGAAACAGAGCTAAAAGCCGTCTGTGATATGGATGCTGAAAGAGCAAAAAATATAGCCAATCAGTTCGGTGCAAAGCCCTACACAAATAGTACAAAAATGCTGGAAAACAAAGAAATCGAGGCAGTAAGCGTATGCACATGGTCGACAAGCCTTGCAAGAGAGGCGTTAAAAGCCCTGGAAGTAGGAAAACACGTTTTAGTTGAAAAGCCCATGGCTGCAAACGTGAAACAAGCAAAGGCCCTTTTAGAAATAGCAGAAAAAGAAGGATTACATCTAACGGTGGGTTTTTTGATGCGGTTTATTCCAGGACTAAAACACATTCGAGAAGCAGTTGAAAACAAGAAGATAGGCGATCTTGTATGTGCCACAGCAAAGAGAGTATCACAGTGGCCAGAAAGAGTAGGCGACGTTGGAGTAGTTAAAGACACTGCAATCCATGACCTAGATGTCATGAGATACATTTTCAAAGAAGATCCGGTGTTCGTCTACGCAAAAACAGGAAACATGAAACACAAGAAATTTGAAGATTATGCTCAAATAATGCTTACTTATGAAAGCGGAAAGAGTGCGTTTATAGAATCTAACTGGCTGACACCTTACAAAACACGAACATTAATAGTTACCGGAAGCGAGGCAATATTGAAGCTTGACTATGTTACGCAGGAATTAACAATTGAAGATGCAAAGGGAAATGTGCAACCAAGATATGCGTGGCAAGAACCCTTAAAACTTGAACTTCAGCATTTTGCAAAATGCATTTTGGAAAAGGAAAAGCCCATAGTAACCGGGGTTGACGGCTTAAAGGCCCTTCAAATGGCTGAGGCAGCCCTAAAATCTTCAGCAAAGGGCAAAGTGGTCAAGCTGTAAGAAGAATAAAGTGAATTTTCATTTCGCTTTTTTAATCTTCAAACTGAATGGTTTACCTTCTGTCAATATTTTTTCAGGAACTTTCTCCTTCCATTTTTTCAGGAACGGTAAGTCTTCATTTTCTTTTCGCAGTTCGTCTGGTAACATCTCGGGAATTTCATCACGAATTGGGTACCATCTAAAGCATTTCGGGCAAAGGATTAAGCCTTCAACTATTTCGTCTTTTTCTTCAAAGACAAATAATTCAAGTGGGTAATGCTTATCTATTGGACAGGCAAGTATATCCATTAATTTCGCTTTCATTTTGCCTCACTTATTTACACAAATAACAAGACATATTTATTAAAATTTTTCAAATCGCTTAACACGGATATCTAAGACAACTTGATACCAGTTTGGCCCAATTGTTCTAACAACGCGGTGGAAGGGAATCTCAAATCCTACGTCCAAACTAGTGAGTTTCTCAGCCACTTTCAGCCTAATCCTCTCCAAGGGATTTGCTGTTTTCTTTGCATGCACAAAATCGTAATAATGTAGCCAACCTCCAGTTTCTTTTAAGGCTAATAAGGCGGTGGGTAGATATTCAAAGGCTTTTTCGGGTAAGGGCATAAGAACTCTGTCAGCTGCATGGCACAGTTCTTTTTCAATAACTTCCTTTGCATTGCCAAAAATTGGAATCATTCTTCCATAAACACGGTTCAATCGAACATTTTCTTGCATAAGCTGAAACGCTGCTGGGTTGATGTCAATTGAGTATACTTTTGCTGCACCTGAGCGCTTGGCAATAACTATGGAAAAGCAGCCAGCTCCCGCAAACATGTTGACAACAACTTCGTCCTTCTTCGTTAGCTTCGCGATCCGCATTCTTTCATAGAAAAGTCTAGGAGAAAAATAGCATTTCTCCAAGTCAACGGCGAATAGACACATTGACTCTTTATGAAGAGTTTTTGTTCTATTTTCGCCTGTGACATACTCTAATTTTCGAAGCCTAAAATCTCCCTTAACTGGACTCGCCTGAGCAAGCACTGTCTTCACGTTTTTATGAACACTCATAACTGCTTTCGCAATGGTCTGGCTATACTTTTTGGAGACCTCTGTCAAGCGTATGATCGCTATGCTGCCTACAATGTCATAAGAACTGTAAATGTTGGCCAAGTCTCCATGAGTAAGAGATTCTGAAAGAGTTCTTTTCAGGCACTCCTTCAAGCTCAGTTCATCCTTTCGCTAAATATAAAGCACCGGAAACATTTAAAAGCAAAATAATCTCTCCTTTGTAGAAAGAGGAAAAAGCTGTGGAGAAAATAGCAGGCGGAATTGCTTATGAATGCACGAAATGTGGAGCAAAAGTTCCTTCAGAGGAATTGGAACTCCGCGGTGGAGAAACAAAGTGCATAATCTGTGGATATAGGATTTTGAAAAAAGTAAAGCCACCTGTTGTTAAGCGTGTTCAAGCAAAATAAAAAAGGAAGTTAGGAAGAGCAGCAGTTCAACAGCAGAACTGGCCTTTTCCGTGCCTCAGTCAAACCATTAGAAGATTTCTTTTTCTCCGATTTTACGCAGAGCCTTTCCGCGAAGCTTTATGGTTGGGCTGATAAATTCTTCAGGTTGCCTCTCAACAGTTTTTCTTTTCACAGTTTCTCCACAGACCCCTCTTGGAAGCAAACGCCTTTTTAGGCATATAGCATAACTGCAGTTTGCAACGTTGCAAATTTCTTCGGTCCATCTGCACCATATACCATCGCGGCGGTAGAACGCAGCATTCTTAGCACATTTAAAGGATTGGCATTTTGGAGAACACGATTTAACTTGCGACAATGGCTACACAACCCATGAATTTTCTTTACAAAATTTCACTGTTGCGTCACTAATTTCTCCAAACAAAAATATTCATAAGACTCAATATAAACTTTTTTACCTCAAGCTCCTTATTAGAGTTCTAACTTCCGCTTTTCTTTAGCCTTAATTGGCCCCTCTTTCTGTAAATTTCTAGGCAAAGAAGCAAAATCACCGTTGCCAAAACTATCATAAAAGTTGCTAAATAGCCCGTTTCAACGAGGGCGCTGCCTAGCACCACGTACTTGTCAACTTTAATTTCAATTTCCACTGGTTCATTGATCAAGGGACTCATTGCTACATATGACCCGGGTTGGCTTGGAAGGTACACTTCTATCTGCATGGTTCCACCGATGACGTTGTTAAAGGTGGCCACACCGCTACGTTGTGTCATTATTGACTGTAGCGGCATATTCTCTCGACGCAAAGTCACATTTGCGTTTGGAATTGGCTGTCCAAAATAATCTGCTAGACTCAGTGAAACCGTCAAATTATAAAGGCTGCAATAAATATCGCGGTTCGTGTCATTGAATAATTCAATAATAGTCTCGTTTAACATAATGTTATCGATGTAAACTCTTACTTTGTATTTTCCGAACGCGGCGTTAATGGTTGTTGTTCCAGCGTCGTTGGTTGCATCGCTGTAAAATGTTCCATCTGTTTGTTCAATCACTTCTATGTGTGCATTTGCGAGTGGGGCACGGTGGTATTCCAGCGTTTTTAGTGTCAACGTTCTAACAGGACAAAGTATCGTTGTTTGGGATACAGGTTCCGCCGGCAAATTTAGTACGGTATTATTGTTAGCATTAAAAACTATTCCATAACGAGAAGCGTTTATGGTGTAGTTTATGTGAGGAAGCGCAGAGTTGAAGTGAAATTCGCCCAAGATGTCGGTTTGGCCTGTTGCGCTTCCATTCTCGAGCCTGCTGTCCTTAGTGGTAACATACTGATAGGTAATGTTCACGTAGACGAATGGGATCAGCTTCTCGCTTTTGTCCTTGACCAATACTTTTACCGTAGACAGTTCACATGTAAGATTATACATACTCTTTCCAGCTATGAGCACGCGCGTTTCGCCGACCTTCACGTCTTTCCAAAAGGCTTCAAGGGTATGATTGCCTTTTTCAAGCCACAGACGGGCTGTTCCATTGTTGTCGCTTACGTTGCCAAATCTTGAGTTTGTTGCTTCGTCATTGGCTTCCACCAGCGTTTGAGGCATAAAGTCTCCAGCCAAGTTGCGAGTGTAAACTTCTATTGGATACCCTAGAACGCTGAAGAGTTGGGAATCTCGCACGGGTTTTGCTGTACTTTCTGAAGTTATTGTTATGTTGTAGTTGCCGATGGAAGCGTTCCATGGAACGAGCCACGTTGTGCTCATTATTCCCTGCTCTGAAGCATTTATTACTTCAGAATATAACGTCGCACCAGTCTTCGCGTACGTTACCGTAATTTTTGCCGTTTCGGTTGGCTGATAACCTATGGCTCTTACTTCCACAAGTTCTTCTCTGTGATATTCGCTTTTCTCTGTGAAACCTATGAAGAATTCAGTTTCCGCGAAGTTCTGAGTCTTGTTGAAATACACGGCATATAAACCCGTATAGTTAGTGTTTGAGCCAGAAGGCTGAAACAGGGTCGCATGTGGGAATGTAATACTTGCGTATGCTTTGCCTGTATTAGCTGTATTTGGGAGCGCCATTAGAGCTGAGTAGTTTGTGTTGAGAGGTTCTGGAAGCTTCACTGTAAGGTCTGCGTAATATACTGTGTCTGGTTCACCCCCAGTGACGGTGACGTTTAAAACAACACTGTCGCTTTCTTGCAGTAGCTCGGGAAGTGCAGGCACCACCGCCTCGACATAATATGCGGTTTCTAAGTAGAACCAAGTTGTGGTGTTAAGATTTCTATCAACATCTATTAAGGTTATTGTGTAGTTTCCACCCGGAAGCTCTGGAACTGTGAAGTTTAAGTCCACACTATTTCCGCTAGCGGTTTTGTCAACAATCAGTTCGCTGCCAAACCATATTTGATATCTACCATCTGTCGTGTTTATTGTTCCGATAACGCGGACATCTTCTCCGACTTTCCCCAGCTGTGATGATGGAGAGACAGAAGTTATTTCGACCTCAGCAGCGTTCACAATTGGCAGAAACAAGGTGAAAATAGATGCCACAGTTAGTAGGATTAAGAGAGCAACCACAGCGATGTTTGTCTTCAAGTCAAATTTACTCTCCGTCTGTTTGGTGAGCGCGTTCAATGCAATGTGAACATTTACTATTCAGAGGGCATTTTAAACTTTACCTTTTATTTTTCATCTTTATCTTTTATTTTCGCTTTCTGAAGATTTTGGCATTGTCCATGCTGCAGACGAATTCAAAGCCTACTTCGACTAGTTTGCATGCTTCTTCTAAGGTTTTTGCAACGGCGGCGTGAAAATCGTCTTCTTTGGTTTGGAATATGCTGTTTTCCAAGGTTATGTAGATTGCTGTGTTCTGGATGTTTTTGTGTCCGAGGAGTCGCTGGACATGGAATATGTCGTGTGTTTTATGGTATTCCATTGTGGCTTTCCAATGTCGGAAGGTGTGGAAAGTGATGGCTTTTAGTCGTGGGTTTTGAAGTTTGGCGGCTGGAAGGATGAGACTGGAATCCTGCGTTCCATGTACCGGCGGTCTGGAGGTTTTAGGGCGCCAATTACCACGCCTAGTATAAGGTCTCCCCATCCAGCGTCATCTATTAGAATCTCCTTTCTGGACATAAACCGACTCAACCCCATAACCCGACCACCAGAGACCGTCGACAAACTCTTGCAAACGCGTACGCTGCCACTAGTATCACACACTAGGCGCGCGCCTCTTCCTACATGAGAGCAGAGACTCTTATCTTCTTTTCTTACATGTACTAGCTTATTAATACGCGTCGATACAAACTATGAACCAGGGCAAACCAAGCGAAATAATTGAGAAAGGTGTAAATAATGGAACAAACCAAAAAAGAATCTTTGCTGGAGCGTTATTGGAGACTTAGAGGAGAAGCGGACGAATTATATCAGAGACGAATGAGAGAGATCAATCAAAGAATTAACGAGGAAATGAGAAAGTCTGTAATAAGAGAACTTGATGCTCTGGAAGATGCTATAGAGAGAGAAGACCTTGCTGAAGTTTTGCGTCACAAATTGATATTGGAAGTCCTACTGGGATAGCAAGCCTCATCACGCGCGCTTTTGACCCATGCCTTTATAAGAGCTGAGGCACATCTTTAGGTGAAGAGTTTTCTTTTATACTCTAGGCTTGGCCTATTGAATAATAGAGCCTTTTCAAAGCATAATAAAAGAGAATGGGAACAAGAATGGTTAACAGAAGTAAGCGTAATCACATGGGCTTTGCTGATTCGAAATTCCAAACCGATGCTGACATGATGTGGGCTAGGCGGCGACTGCAAACGCCATAATGTGAATGAGCAATGGAAAAAAAGATTTCTTTGGCGCGTGTAAAATCTTCTGAGTCCACGTGAAAAAATGGCACGCTTGAGTACGTTAAGTTAGTCCTGTTTTTATTCTTACCTTGTGCGGGCGACGCGTGAAACGGTTTTTAAGTAGGGTCTCTGGAGCCCTAGCGCGATCCAATTCTATTGCCAAATTGATTTAGAATTTTGTACAAGACTTTTATATTGAAGCCTGTGGAAATATTAGTTGCGAGTTGGGGAGCCCACTTTTATTGCAGTGCGTTGAGGCAATGAGCGTGTCAATTAAAACAGCTGAAAGTCGATACGCGCTGAAGACGTTGCCCCAATGGGCTGGCCATTGCAAGCGTTGCATCGAGGCGGTGAGCCGCGTGGCCAAAACGGTGAAAGGCCATGTGGCGACCAAGAGATCGCCTCAATGGGCCGTGAACATATTTAAGGCTTAGACTCACCTTGCAATATCCTTAATTTTTCAGTAGAGCGCGCTACAATTCTTTGGCATTGCAATGTTATGGAAGAAGTAATTAAGGAAGTACTGATGGAATTCTATGACCCATGCGGGTATGGCTAGGCGAGAGCCATCCTGATTTTTTGAAGAAGACGCAGATGAGTGCACGATTAGGTTCAGAGTTAAAATTAAGAAAACTTTAACTGAATCAATTAATAATGATGATTTGCGGAGGAATAAGGGTTTGTCTGCGCAAACAGGTGGTGTACCTGTTCTAATTCTGAGGGAAGGATCTG